>JAPPFQ010000668.1 GCA_028875135.1 Acidobacteriota bacterium | reverse complement strand
CGGCTTCAGGGCGCTCAGTGGGCAAGCCCTATCACCGGGCCTGCTCCTGGAAAGTCCCGGAGCCCATGCCGGAGTACGTCAGAGACCGAGTCCTCAGTCCCTGCCGCTCCGGGCTGAAAGTGGATTTCGTCTTTTCCGGCCTTCCCTCCTCGATTGCCGGCGAGGTGGAAAGCGAATTTGCCCGGGCCGGCTATCCGGTGGTCAGCAACTCCAGAAACCACCGAATGGAGGAGGACGTCCCGCTGCTGGTCCCCGAGATCAACCCCGGCCATCTGGACCTGATTCCACTGCAGCAAAAGCGCAGGCAGTCCCCGGGATTTATCGTCACCAACCCCAACTGCACCACCATCGCCCTGGTTCTGGCGCTGGCCCCATTGCACCGGGCCTTCGGTCTGGAGAAGGTCAGCGTGGTGACCATGCAGGCACTTTCGGGCGCCGGCTATCCCGGAGTGGCCGGTCTGGACGTTGCCGACAACGTGCTGCCCTACATTGAGGGAGAAGAGGAGAAGGTGGAGACCGAACCCTTGAAGATCCTGGGACAGTTGAAAGACGGCAAGGTCGAGGGGGCGGAGATCGGAATCAGCGCCCAGTGCCACCGGGTGAATGTTCAGGACGGACACCTGGAGGCGGTCTCGGCAAGCTTCCGGCTGCTTCCGTCCCTCGATGAGCTTGTGGAGACACTGGCCTCATTCCGATCCCTCCCCCAGGAGTTGAACCTGCCGAGCGCGCCCGGCAGGCCGGTGGTCTGCCTGGAAGAGCCGGACCGCCCCCAGCCCCGACTGGACCGAACCCTGGAAAAGGGAATGGCGACGGTGGTGGGACGCATTCGCCCCTGCCCCGTCCTGGATTACAAGTTCGACCTGCTGGGACACAACACCATTCGAGGGGCGGCGGGAGCCGCCATCCTCAACGCGGAGCTTCTCCGGACGCAGGGGATGCTGGAAGGAAAGGGATAGTATCCTCGGTCGGATCCGAGTCTCTGACCGCGTTGCCGGATACAGGATTCAAGCTGGGGAATATATACTGTTCCAAGTGAGTGCTGGAGACCTTGGGAATACCGATGGACAATCAGAAAGTAAATGAATTTCGTAAGGGCAACTACAGTCTTGATGTAAGCAATTTCGGTCCGATCGTCCAGGCAAGCGTGGACCTACGCCCGCTTACGGTGTTCGTTGGCCCCAGCAATACAGGCAAGTCCTATCTGGCAATCTTGATCTATGCCCTTCATCGGTGTTTGGGTGGGCTGACCCTCACCCATAAAGGGTGGTTTTCGCATCGCCTGGGTTGGAGGATTGACCCAACAGAGCTGGGATCTGCGGCAAACGAAAAAGAGGTCCGAAGAGGTCTACATGACTGGTTGGTGAAAGCGTTGGCAGCGGGAACGGAACCGCTCCCAGCTTTGCCGAGCGAGGTGGCTTCTTACATGCGTTCCTCTCTAGAGCAGGTCAAGAGTCTCGGGCGTAATTTGGAAAAGCAAATAGAGCGGTGCTTTGGGGTCGAAAAATCAGCCGAACTGGTTCGACGCTACGGTTCAGCCACTGCCTCGCAAATTGGCTTTGGCGTTCCCCAAGACGATGCCGGAAGGATTCGCTACCAACTCGAGTTCGGCAAGGGGGAGTGCCGATTCTCCGGGCACATCTCTGACATCGAGCCTCTTGAAATTGGATTTCCCGGAAGTTTGGACGAGCGGAATGAGTGGCTGCGGCGGTTCACGACCCTCGGGGTCACCAAACCCCAGGATCTTCAGTTCCTGCTTGAATCCCTGACACAGATGCTGTTTCGATCTCTGGTCGATCCAATATACCAGGATGCCTACTACTTGCCGGCTGATCGGACCGGCGTCATGCACAGCCATCAGGTGGTGGTGAGCACGCTCATCCAGAAGGCCGCGACCGCAGGGTTACGTCGTCCCCTGGATGTTCCAATGCTGTCGGGTGTATTGGCGGATTTTCTGGAACAGTTGGTCGAAATGAGTTCAGCACGAGTTCGCTCTCGACACAAGACCTCCCGTGAGCTTGCAGGCTATCTGGAGACCAATATCCTTATGGGTCAGGTCCGGGTGGACCGTGCTGTAACCGGCTACCCTACCTTCACCTATCGACCGAAAGACTGGAAAAAAGATCTACCACTTATGCGAGCGTCCTCCATGGTCTCCGAACTGGCCCCGATCGTCCTTTATCTGAGGCACGTCGTGCGATCCGACGACCTGCTCATCATCGAGGAGCCGGAATCTCATCTGCACCCCGCCATGCAGACCGCCTTCGCCCGTGAACTGGCCCGGGCAGTCCGCAACGGGGTGCGCATAGTCATGACCACTCACAGCGAATGGTTCCTGGAACAGATAGGAAATCTAGTTACCCTCTCGGGACTGCCAAAGAACAATCGGAAGGGTGTCATTGATGAAGATTTTTCTCTCCGCCCGGATGAACTCGGCGTGTGGCTATTCGAGGCAACTAAACGGCCCAAGGGCTCTACGGTGAAGGAGGTCAAACTGGACCGCGAGACCGGCCTATATCCATCTGGATTCGAAAAAGTTAGCGAAGTGCTCTACAACGAGGGCGCCAAGATCTTCAACCGGATGCAAGAAGGCGGCAGCTAATGGCTGCATTGGTTGCGTCGGTTGCTCAAAGAGTTGACCCCGACTGCCACACCAACAATTGCAAGAAAGGAACTTGTTCCGTTTTGCTGAACGGCGTGCCGGCACAACCCCTTATCGTGGATCTGGATTGTGACGCGCTAAGGCTTCCCTCAAATCGGAAGCGTTGCGATTTCCTGTTTGTCGGGGAGACAGACAGCACTGCCTGGGTGGCGCCAATTGAATTGAAGGGAGGAGGTTTCAAGGTGGACGACGTTGCAAAACAGCTTCAAGAGGGCAGTCGGATAGCTAATGAATGGCTCCCTCAGGAAAGCTCATTCCGGCTTGTTCCGGTTCTGGCCCATGGGAAGGGTGCCCGAAAGAAGGATTTTGTCGATCTTCGTCGCAAAAAGATCACCCTGCGAGGAAAGAACGGGAAAATTGAGTTGCTCCGTTGCGGCGCGGAACTAATGAGTGTACTCAAATAGATACCAGGGTATGTCGATGCGGCCTTCCTGGAATCCTGCACGAATTGCGAATCGTCCACTCTTGGCTGAAGGAAAACGGTCGTGACTGACAAACAACAGGGTTGGAACGGTGGGCTGGAGGTCGTATTGCGTGCCTTCAACGAAGTTGCCTGGCAGAAAGGGTTCGCCAACAGACGTTACCGGGCCGCCAGTGAAATGGAAATGCAAGCTGACGGCAACTCCGGTGGAAGATCTCAGGACGATAGACAGGTAATGCGTGACATAGTTACCCCGTTCTGCAGGATGTTGAAGGGGCAGTCATATTCGCACTTCGATATCACGGTCCCGCTTCCCGAAGCCGAACGAGCGGGCAGAAACGATGCGCTGGCGATCGTTCTCGAAAGTTTCAGGGGTTTTGTCGAGCGGAAGGGTCTGAAGATGGGTCGTTCGTGCAGCGAGATCGCCGATGAAATGGAGCAACTGGTCGGTTACGAGGGACTCAGGAACTCCCAGGACTACTGGGATGCAATGGCCGAGATCGTTTTGCCCTTCTACAGAATGCTGAAGGGAAAGCCGACAGGGAATCCACCGTTCAATACCTGACCTGACACTGGCAAATTGTTCACAGATGGAGAAACATTGAGCCAGACCGAGGCGGACTCATAGGACTCACCAAGAGAGGAGACTTCATGCCCACATCCGTGCGTATTCCCGTTCAACTGAGAACGCTCACCGGAGGTCAGGAAGTGATCACCGGAAAGGGCGGATCCGTGCTGGAAATCATCGAAGACATCGACCGGCAATACCCCGGCCTCAAGGACCGCATCTGCGAATCGGAGGGGAAGGTTCGGCGTTTCGTCAACATCTTCCTCAACGAAGAGGACATTCGCTTCCTGGAGAATCTCCAGACCGCGGTCACGGAAACGGACGAGCTCTCAATTATTCCGGCCATTGCCGGCGGCTAGCCCGCATCCGCCGAATCTGCTGCCGCTTCCCTCTACCCGCCTCGGGCGCCGTCGCGGCCGGCGGCATCACGACCGGGAAGGCGTCACAAGGACTTCTTGGCCTGCTGCCAGAGTTCTTCCAGCTCGTCGAGTGTGGTGTTTCCGAGGTCCTTGCCCGCCCGCCGCAGAGCGGCCTCCATGAACTGAAACCGCATTACGAACTTCCGGTTGGACTTCCGCAAGGCCGTTTCGGGGTCGATGTCCAGAAAGCGGGCGACATTGACCGCCGCAAAGAGCAGGTCCCCGACTTCCTGTTCGACATTCTCACGCCTTGAAGCCGGGGGCGATTCCAGAGCCTGCCTGAGTTCCCCGATCTCCTCTTCCAGCTTCTCGACCACCCCGTCGATGTGAGACCAGTCAAATCCGACCCGGGAGGCCTTGGCGGTGATCTTGAGTGCGGTCAGGAGGGCCGGAAGCCGGGGCAGATGGTCCAGAATCGAGTCGTCCCCGCTTCCACCGTCCGACCCGGCGGCGCGTTCCCGGCGTTTGATGTCTTCCCATTGATGCAACACTCCCTCGGCGCTATCCGCCTCGGCGTCGCCGAACACGTGTGGATGGCGCCGAACCATCTTGCCGACGACTCCATCCGCCACCTCGTCGATGTCGAAGGAGCCTTCCGTTTCGGCCATCTGGGACAGAAAGGCCACTTGAAACAAGAGATCGCCCAACTCGCTGCGAAAGGCCGACCGGTCGCCGCTGTCCAGCGCCTCCAGGGTCTCGTAGGCTTCCTCCAGCAGGAGGGGCTTGAGGGTATCGAAGGTTTGCTCGCGGTCCCAGGGGCAACCGTCAGGGCCCCGCAGCCGATCCACCAGGGCTACCAGCTCCAGGAATTTCCGTCCCTTCATGACCATTCAGTCTGATCTCCGCGGCAGAGCGCCTTCGGGTTCGAGGCGGTTGCCGCCCCTGCGCTTGGCCCGGTACATGAGCCGATCGGCGGCTTCAATGAAGTCCCTGCTCTCCATCCCGGGAGAGTACTCCGCGATTCCGGCGCTGAATCCGACCGCACCGGCCAGTGCTTGGGAGACGGCCTGTCGGAGCCGGTCCACCAGGACCTGGGCTTCGGCCCCACTGGTGTGGGGCAGCAGCAGCACAAACTCGTCGCCTCCGTAGCGAAACGCCCGGTCCGTCTTGGCCCGAATGGTCCGGGAAACGACGGCTCCCACGGTTCGAAGCAGACGATCCCCCGCCAGGTGGCCGTGGGTATCGTTGTATTCCTTGAATCCATCCAGGTCGAACAGACACAGGGAACAGGCGCTGCCGGCCCGCCTGGCTCGTTCCATCTCCCTCGGCAACTGCTCGAACAGGTCCCGCTGGTTGTGGAGGCCGGTCAGATCGTCGGTGACCGTAAGCCGCTTCAATTGGTGCTCCAGGGCAACCTGCCGGCTGGCGAGCCTGGCCCGGGACGCCCGGACCTGCTCGCACAGGTGAGCATTTTCCAGGGCCAGGGCCGCCTGGTCCGCCGCAAGCCTCAGGAAGTCCCGGTCGGAGCGGTCCAGGGAGTCACCGGTCGAGTGCCCAAGGACCAGGGCCCCCGCCAGGTGTCCACCGGCCATCAGAGGCAGCAGAGAATGAAGAGGAGCGGCCACCGGAAGCGGTGGAACCCGGCTACCGGCTTCGAGGCGGGGGCTACGGCGCACGAAGACAGGAGTCCCGGGAACTTCGAGGATGGGCGCCAACAACGGGTGGTCCAGCGGAACTCGCCCCCGCACCTCGGGGCCGCCATCGGATTGCCCTCCCACTGCCGTTACCTCCCAGGCCTGACCCTCCCGATCGAGTCGGGCCAGCGCCCAGCAGTCGCCACCGATGATGGGACGGCATTGATCCCTGATCACACCGAGGATTTCTCCCGGCTTCAGGCCGGCGGTCAGGCTCCTGGCGATGGCGGCCGCGGCCTGCATCCTTGCCTTTTGCGCCCGCCCTGTTTCAGACCGCCGCCCCCCGGCCCGCCCGACTGAATCGGAAGCCGTGCATCGACTCAGCGCTCTTGGTTCCCGCAACCGTCTGTCGGGAGTCCCAGCCGGCATCCCATCCACCCCCCTTCCCTGTCTCCATCGCTACCGGTACCGCAGCTCCACGCTCCAACCGTCGATCAGCTCGAGCGGATGGATGCGATACTCCCGCGGCTGGAGCGCCATTGCCTCCAGATCGTTGCGGTGGCCCAGCCGCCGAATCGTGTGCCATTGGGTCTTGCGCACAATCCGCCCGCCGCTGTCCCAGAAGGCCAGTCCGGCGGCTCCCCCGGCATATGCCTTGCGTGCCTGCCGGGCATAGCGGCTGCCGGGCATGTTGCGTGGTGTGATGTCTTCGAAAAAGACGGTTCGGGTGCCCCGGGTGATCTTTCGGAAGTAGTCGTAGTCCACCCTTTGGGTCCCATCGCCTCCGGTATAGACGCAGAGGATATCCACCAGCCCTTCTCGAGTCCAGGTCTCCAGGTCCAGGGCGGCGTGGCGATTCCAGGCAGCGTCGTAGCCCACGTTGGCCAGCACCTCGATCCGGGGACCCTCGGGGCGCTGCCGGTCCAGCCGCCCGCGCAATTCCCGCATAAAGGTGGTGACGTAGGTTGCCCAGTGCCTCTCCAGGCGCTCGTCCGCCGCCGGTGGGTCCCCCCGCCGCCGGGCCGGTTCGGGGAGCCGGCGGGGATCGATTCCGTAGGCCTTCTTGAAATCTTCGACCACCGGAGGCTCGAACAGCACGAAAGGAGGCCTGCGGGTGTAGATCAATTGCACGCCCTTGACGCCATAGCCCGCCAGTTCCGCCAGCAGGTCCAGGTAGAAGCGCCTCACCTGGCTGTAGGCCAGGCTCAGCCGGACAATGGTGTGACCCTCCCGATCCCGGCAGCGCCACTGCGGGTGCCGTTTCCAGAAATGCACGGGCTCGAACCAGACCGGAGGCACGGAGGCCATGGTCCCCATGCGAAAACCCAGGTAGACCTCAACGCCCATGGAATGGGCATGATCCACCGCTACCTTGAGCGGGTCGATGCCGCGGGATTGAAAGCCGCGGAGGCTTTCGGCAGCCCGCCTCCCCGCCTCCACCGGGAAGTCTTCCTCTCCGGCGCCCATCATCGCTCCCACCCGGCTGGGATAGAGGGTTTGGCCGGCCCCGATTCCCCCGGTTCCCAGGAAGAGCTTCCCGACATCGGTGCCACGCAGCGGCTCCAGGTTCTCCTGGATGTCCTTCACCGTCCGCGCACCCGTATGAAAGGGGCCCTGCCCGTCCATCTCGGCCGCCAGCAGCCTGGTTTCGGGGCGCCCGCCGGCCCTCCGGTACTCCTCGACTTCGTCCGCGGTCAACGGGACCAGCCGCACGAAGGCAAGTTGGGCCACGCTGGGATGGTTGGTCCTCAGGTGGGAGATCACCAATTGCTGCCCGCCCAGGTCGGCGGCCTTCCAGAAGACCTCCTCGATGTCGGTCGCCCCGATGGCCGGTCGCGGGCGCAGCCAACTCCCATCGGGCTTGCGCTGGTAACCCAGCCGACTCGGCGCCAGACTCTCGAAGAGCCTCTCATCGCTCAGCTTCAGCCTCAATCTGAACTCGTCGATCCTGGCCCCTCCGAAGAGCCCCACGTAGATGGCATGCCATCCCTGGACCGGCAGGGACAGCCTGAGGTCGGGAGGATGGGTCAACTGGCCCCGGGCCACCATCACTCCCTGGATACCCGTTTCAGTCCGATAGGGAATGGTGTACCAGCATCCCTTTCTGGGCTTGGGGCTGATCGCCTCACGCGGCTCCGCGCCGGAAAGGTCTGCCAGCAAGACCCCCGTGTGGCGAGGCGAGTGCCAGAAGCCGGGAGCCGCTGCCCCGGAGCTACTCTGGGCCCGGGCTTCGACGGCCTGCAAAACGGCCGGCGCCAGGCCCACCGCCCGGATAAATCCTCTTCGGGAGACCGACGTCTTCGGATCCGATGCCTGGCTCATCCTCCCGCCTCCTCCTCAGCGCCGGTAGGTTACTTCCAGTTCCAGCGCTGCCAGCGTCAGCGTTGACGGGGCCGCAGCCGCCAGCTCCACCCTGACCAGGTTGTTTCCCCGCCGCATTGACCGGGGCGGGACAGGGCCGATCATCCAGTCAGCTTGACGCCTGATCAGGCGCAACTGTTCTCCATTGAGACGAACCGTAACCGTATCCCTCTTTGGCGGGCCCGCCAGCTTCAAACGGAACTCCAGGGAATGGAGACGGTCCCCGGCGCCGGCCAGGTCATCCGCCACCGGCAGCAGGCGCTGCACCGCCGAGCCGGGCGCGACCTGAACCGGCAGTCGTTCCCCTACCGGAACCGTGCCCATCATAAAGCCGGCCTGGACGCTCTCCAGGTTTTCGACGAGATAGAGCTTGTCGGTCAATGACAGTGCGTCGGGGTCACCGATCTCTTTCCATACACGGCGAGCCATCCGGGTGGCCCTGCTTCCGGAGTGCCTGGGAAAAAGGTTGAAGGTCATGATGCCCTTGGCACCCGCCAGCCAGGCATTGGCCGCGGCCGCCCTCCAGGCCTTGAGAGCCACCTCCTCATTGGCATCGGGCAAAGTTCGACCCCACTGGTCCGCGTCGGTCGAGTAGAAGCGTTGGCCACCGATGGCGTGCTCGAAGCCGGAGGAACTCAGGCAGACATAGACCGGCACTCCCCACTGGTTTCCTCGGTCGATCATGTCCCTGGCCGGCATGGTGAAGGGGTCGTACCCGCCTCCCACCACCATCAGGTCCAGGTAGCCGCGCCGCGCCCACTGCTCGACGTCGAAACCGAAATGTCGATTCTGCGCCAGCGTGGGCAGCACCCGAACGCTCATCAGAATGGGTCTCCCCTTGCGCCGGCTGGCGGCCAGCACCTCGGCCCGGATGCGGCCGACCATGTCGGTCATCATCTCGAGGTGCGGTCGCGTGACCGGCTTGAAGAGGCGAGTCTCCGGAAAGAAGGCGGGATGGCGCAGGAAGTCCAGGTCGACGCCGTCCACGTCGTAGCCGGCCAACACCTCCTTGAAGGTCTCCACCATGAGGTCGCGAACCTCGGGATGGGCATAGTCGACGAAGGTCCAGACGTTGCGCGGATCGGAAGGGGGGAAGCGCTCCTTGTCACCGGGCCCGCCCATCAGAAGGCGACGGTGATCTCTCTTCCATTGAGCGATCTCGGACTCGGGCTTGGCGTTGTCGTGAATGTCGTTCATCCGCATCGACCAGAAGACTTCCATCCCCTGACTGCGGGAGGCCTCGATCACCAGGCGGAGATCGTCTGTGCCCTCCCGGGCCAGGTCCCGCAGCCGGCCGGCCAGGGGCTCGCTTGTGACCGCCCCGGTGTAGAGAGGGCTGATCGGCTTGCGGGAAAAATAAAAGACACTGTCCACCATGGTGCCGGCCGCATGGTCGGTCCGCACCGACAGGAACTTCTCCGCGGTCGCCGGGCCGTCCAGATGCAACAGGTCGTCCCCGTCGTTGTTGAAGATGACCCGACGCTGGCGCTCCACCGCCGCCTTGCGAGCGGACTCGAGGGAATCGGTCGGCTGCGGCCGTGTCTGGCAGCCAAACATCCCGCCCCACCACAAGAGGGCGGCAAGGCACAGGGCGACCCGTGAAGCCAGACTCCTGGTTGGGAATAGCCTCATCACCGCCGGTTCCTTTCGAATGGATTCAGGCTCAAGCCTTGCACAATGGAGGCACGAACACAATGGTTTCAGGTATGATCAACGAGACGGCAAGCATCGCCGTCGGTGATCCTGTCGACCTAGCAGGCTCGGCCCAACCGAGGACGCTTGGCCTCTGAGCGGGATGCAAACTCCCTCTGCCGGAACAGTGCTCTGAGGCCCTCTCCCCAAGTCCATCCCCCGGATAGCCAGTCCCTGCTCATCGCAACACAACGCCATGAAAGCCAAGGTATGGTTGGCCGGCGCCCCGGGGGGGCCCGGGCGGGGGGTGTTGGGGGCCCCGGGGGCCGGCCCAGCCCCCCCCCAAAAGGGGTAA
>JAPPFQ010000572.1 GCA_028875135.1 Acidobacteriota bacterium | reverse complement strand
CCTGAAAGCACTCGCGCAGCCGGCGAGAGGCCACCCGCATATCGTGAAGGTGCTCGATATCCTTTCCTTCTCGAGTGCCTGCGGCATGGGAGAACATGGCATTCACCCAATGGAGCGCCGACTCCGCCGCGAAGCCCCGGATGTCCTTGTTTTTCAATGGGATGGCCGTCTTCATGGCGCGAAAGTGGGGAGGGTTGCCGCAGAGGGGACCGCCGCCAGGGTGGAGCCCGGTCGGGTTTTTTGTTTACGAAATCTTAATATAACATACGGAGCCGGCCCTGTCGGTAGCAGCCATTGACAATGGTACCTGAAGTGGTATAGTACATGCCATGGTGACAACCATAGACAAAGCAGGCCGCATCGTTATCCCGAAGGCGGTTCGCGCGGCGGCACGACTGGAACCGGGCGCTGCTGTCGAATTCCGGGTGGTTTCCGGCCGCGTCGAGATCGAGCCGGTACCGCTCGAGGTAAGCCTTGAGCAGCACGGCCCCCTTGTGGTTGCAGTTCCGCGTCAACAGCAACCAATCTTGAAGCAGTCGATGGTCGAGGATACGATGGCTGAGGTTCGCAGTACTGGAACCGCCAAGGAAGCTTCCTGATTGAGTCGGTATCTCTGCGATACGAGTTGCCTGGTTGCGGCGGTGTGCGCATGGCATGAACACCACAAGCGCACCCGTTTTGAAATCGAGCGCCGCATTCGTGGTCATGAAGAACTGGTCCTCGCGGCCCATTCGCTTACCGAGCTCTACGCTGTCCTCACGAGACTGCCCTCACCGCATCGACTACGAGCCGATGATGCCATTTCCCTGATTGAGGCGAACTGGGGGGAGACGTTCGTGGTGCATCTGACGGGACAAGAAACCTGGCAGGCACTCCGTGTAGCACGGCAACTCGGAATCATTGGCGGACAAATGTACGATGTGATCGTTGCAGCCTCAGCCTTGAAGGCGGGTGCATCAACACTGCTCACCTGGAATTTGCGGCACTTCAACAAGTTCACGGACAAACTCAGCGTCCTGGCGCCGTCCTGATCAAATCCTGCCTGTCAGGCTCCCTGCACAGCGATAATACTGTCAAACGGTAATCGGTGGAATTACGCAAGTCACCTTCTGTCTCTTGACCTGTGAGGGCTACTTCAGATCCCTTCCTTCGGGTAAGATATCAGGCCGCGTCGAATCTGAACCCCATGAGGCGCCGATGACCAGGGATCCGAAGGGTCGGTTCGATCTGGACCGAATCGCTCAACAACTGGAAGGGGAAGGCTACGTCGTACTGGAGGGACTGCTGGACTCCGGCCTGTTGACGGAGTGGCGCAGCCGCATTGACAGGCTGGCGGAGCAGGAACGCCGGTCTCCGTTCCTTCCGGGCGATGGACCAGTTCATCCCGGAGACGAGGAACTCGAGTCCTACCTGGCGGAATCCTACGCGGTCAGCCGGGAAGAGCTGGCCCGAATGATGCAGCGTGTGCGCCACACACGGGCCGAGAACCGTGATACGCCCTGGCCGGTGGGACCGCGGGAAATCAACAAGACCTTCATGCACATCCCCAATCTCTTCGATCACGACCGCTCGCAGTACGTGCGAAATCTTCCGGCCAAGACCCACCTGGCCGATGCGCTGGTCGAGCATCCCGTGGTGCTGGGCCTGGCCCATCGCCTGCTGGGACGAGACTGCGTGCTGGGTGACGTCACCGCCACCAGTATCGGTCCGGGCACGCCGGGAGGCCCCTGGCACCTGGACAACCCCCTGACTCAAATGCCCGAGCCCCTTCCCGATTTTCCCCTGGGGTTCCAGGTGGCCTGGATGATCGATCCCTTTACCCCGGCCAACGGGGCGACGCGGATTGTTCCCCGCAGCCACTTGACCCGCCGCAAGCCGGGCTGGAAACGGGGGGACCGGGCCGAGGAGAAGGCTCTGTGCGGAGACGCCGGCGCGGTCGCGATCTGGCTGGCCAGCACCTGGCACCGGATAGGCCCCAACTCCACCGAGCGACCGCGCCGCGCCATCATTTCCTTCTACCAGCGGTCCTGGATCAAACCCTTTTCGGACTATCGCGGAAGCATTGCTCCAGAGCGGGCCCGGCGCATGTCCCCCGCCGCACGATACCTCTACGGCTTCTCGGCCAACGGGCTTCGGAGGGGTTGACGGGTTGGGAAGGGTCAGCGAGCTCTTTCCAAATAGTCGCCGCTGTTGGTGTCGACGCGGACTTTCTCACCGGCGTTGACAAAGGGGGGAACCTGGACCACCAGGCCCGTCTCCAGCTTGGCCGGTTTGTTGACGCTGGAAGCGGTGGCGCTCTTGAGGCCGGGTTCGGTCTCCACCACCTCCAGATCCACCGTGGTGGGGAGTTGAATTCCGACGGGGGTCTGCTGGTGGAATTCAACCGGGATGGTGATGTTGGGAACCAGGTAGAGCATGCTGTTTCCCAACAGGTTTTCGCCCAGGTGAACCTGTTCGTAGGTGGTGGTGTTCATGAAAACGTAGTCGGCTCCGTCCTTGTAGAGATATTCCATCTCCTGCTGCTCCAGGGCCACCCGCTCTACGGTGTCGACGGAACGGAATCGGTGGTCGATGAGGGCTCCGGTCCTCAGGTTTCTGAGCTTGGATTGTACGAAGCCCCGTTTGTTTCCGGGGGTCAGGTGGGTGAAGGAAAAGACCGAGAACAACTCGCCGTCTTTTCGAATCACCATGCCGCGCCTTAGTCCGGTGGCTGAAATCATACGCCTGTTCCTCCAACCTCTTGGTTTTTTGTCGCCGCCTGTTCCCGCGCAAGACCTCCGGTGTCCCGGGAACCGGCTTCCTCACGGCTCTCCCTCATCATTCTCTCGACTTCCTCCGCCTTCCGGGGCAATCCCCGGGAGAGAACCCGGTAGCCGTCCCGGGTCACCAGGACGTCATCCTCGATACGGATGCCCAGGTTCTCCTCGGGAATGTAGATTCCGGGCTCGATGGTGATCACCATTCCGGGCTCCAGGGGGCGGCTGCGATCGCTCACCGGATCATGAACCTCCAGCCCCAGGTGATGTCCGGTTCCGTGAATGAAGTAACGCCCCAGCCTTCCTCCCTGCCGGTCTCGACCGCGGCTGTCAATGGTCTCCAGAGCCACCCGGTGAATGGAGTCAAAGGTCACCCCGGGGCGGACCTGCTTCAGGGCGGCCTCCTGCGCGGCCAGGACAATATTGTAGATTTCCTTCTGTCGGGGGGTGAAACGGCCGCTGACGGGATAGGTTCGGGTGAGGTCGGCGCTGTAGCCTTCAAACTCGGCTCCGACATCGATGACCACCAGGTCGCCGGAGATCATGCGGCGATTGTTGTCGGCGTAATGCAGGACGGCGGCGTTGGGCCCCGATCCGACAATGGAGGGGAAAGCGGGCCTGGTGGCCCCCCGGCTGCGGAACCGGTACTCGATGGCTGCCTCCACTTCGTATTCGAATCGACCGGGACCAATCGCGGGGAGTGCGTGACGGTGGCCGGCGATGGTGATCTCGACGGCCCGGCGGATTTTCTCGATCTCCCATTCCGATTTCTTCATTCGAAGGAATGCCAGCTCGGGACCGGCGTCCAGGATTCTTGTTTCGGGCAACCATTGGCGCAAGCGAACCCAGGGCTCCGGGCAGCACTTGTCGGCGGCCTCCCGGTGAGGGCCGGCCGGAAGGTTGGCGTAAACCTTGCCCTTGGGACGAGCTCGTTGAGCCAGGGAATCCGGCAACTCGTCCAGACTCAGCACTTCCTGCATACCCAGGAGGCGGGCCGTGTCAGGGCCGGGCGCCATGCGGGGTCCGGTCCACCGCTCCTGTTTCGGATCCCGCTTGGCCACGAAAAGGGTTTCCCGAGGACCATCCTCCCCGGGGATCAACAGGAGCACGGCTCCAGGCTCGGTGCAGCCCGTCAGGTAGTAGAAGTTCTTGTCGGGAACGTACTCGTTCAGGTCGTGGTGGCGCCGGTTGAACAGGAGCGTCACTCCCTCCGTGGCCCTCTGAAGGTAGGCCATGCGTCTTTCCCGGGCCTCCTGCCGGAGATGAGTGTCCAAAGGAGAGCCGGGCTCCGACAGCAGCAAAAGAGCGCCGGCAAGGCAAAGATGGCTGAAGAGAGCCCGCACTAGTCACTAAATCCGTCGGTGTCAGGAAGCCGTCTTGGGCAGCAGCGGTGCTCGCCGGCCGTCCAGGAAGCGAGCCAGAGGAGCCTGGAACAGAGACATGAGGCCGGTGAAGACGTAACCCACCAGAAACAGCATCAGGAAGGGCAGCGTGAGGTAGTTCTCGTTCGACCAGGCGAAATACACGGTGACGGCGAAGTAGAGGCCCAGCCCCAGTTCCAGGAAGGGCGTGAAGCCCATTTTCCCCCGGTACTTGCGTTTGGCTGCCAGGCCGTCGCCCGCCGAAGCAATGCAATGCTTGGGAGTTCTGCGAAAGGCGGTCTTTCTGCCGGCGAGAGCCTCCAGAACCGCCAGCGAGTTGCTCACCGACAGACCGATTCCCACCGACAGGAGGAAGGGAAGGTATTTCACCTTTTGCACCCAGCCGGTGGCATCCAGCTCGCGCTGGGAGAGTGCGTAAAAGGAAGAGACCGACATGGTCGCCAGCATGAAGAGCGGCAAGTCGATGAAGAGCATCTGAAACCAGCCCTGGTAAAAGCGTACGATCATGGCGGGCAGGAAGATCAGCGAGAACATCACCATCAGGGGGTAGGAACAGTTGGCGGAGAAATGGAAGGCGGCTTCGATCTTGACCCTCAGCGGCAGCCGACTCCTGAAGATGGTCGGGAGCAGCTTGATCCCTGTTTGCACCAGCCCTTTCGCCCAACGAAACTGCTGGCTCTTGAACGCGTTCATTTCAACCGGCAGTTCGGCGGGGCAGACCACGTCGGGGAGATAGATGAACTTCCAGCCTTGAAGCTGGGCGCGGTAGCTCAGATCGGTGTCCTCGGTCAAGGTGTCGTGCTGCCACCCGCCCGCATTCTCGATGGCCTCGCGCCTCCAGATCCCGGCCGTGCCGTTGAAATTGAAGAAGAGCCCCGAACGGTGCCGGCCACCGTGCTCCATCACGAAGTGGCCGTCCAGAATCATGGCTTCCGTCCGGGTGAGAAGGCTGTATTCGGAGTTGATGTGTCCCCATCGAGTCTGCACCATGCCGACCCTGGAGTCGGCAAAAAAGTGGATGGTCTTGCGCAGGAAGGAGGGCTCGGGCACGAAGTCGGCGTCAAAGATGGCCACGAATTCGCCCTTGGCCACCTTCAAGCCGGCTTCCAGCGCCCCGGCCTTGTACCCCTCGCGGTTCTGTCGATGGAGGTAGTGAATGTCGAAGCCGGCCCGGCGAAAGCGTTCCACGCACTGCCGGGCCAGGAATCGGGTCTCGTCGTTGGAATCGTCCAGAACCTGGATCTCCAGCAGTTCCAGGGGGTAGTCCATCTTGGTCACCGATTCGATCAACCGTTCCACCACGAACAGTTCGTTGTAGATGGGAAGCTGGACGGTTACCACCGGGAGCTTGGCGAGTTTCTGTTCGAGTCGGGGCTTCCGATCCCTGTTTCTGAAGTAGAGGTAGACCAGTTGATAGCGGTGCAGCCCGTAGGTGGCCAGGATTCCCAGTATGATAAAGTAGGGAATCAGAACGGCGAAATCGAAGGCTTCCAGGCTGTGCTGGGCGCGCACCCCATCCAGAAAGATTCGGTAGGGGCCTGATGGAAACAGGAGGGCCTCAAGATCCCGAATGAAGCTCTGTCCTGGATACTCGAGGTGGAACACGGCGCTGGATCAACCTAATCTAGCGGGATAGGAGGGGCAACGCTCAGGCGCCGGCCGCAGGGGCTGCCTGGGACTGGAAGGCCGGCGCTGCCGGGACGAAATTCATTCGGTTCCCCCGATTGCGGTTGGCCGGGAAGAACAGGCCGGGAGGCTGGGCCGACGCAGGATCTCGATTCGCAAGGTGAACTTCTGAAAATTGATACGTTTGCCGCCGCAACCAGGAAACCCCAAAATCCCTCGCACTATACTCTTGCCTCCAATAAAGATCAACTGGTTTTCAGGAACCGGACCGGGTGGATAGTCCGCGTCCGGTGGCCGTTGTGGGGCCTGCTGGCCTGCGGATTGACGTCGGCGTTTCTCTACCGCAGTCTGCCTCAACTGGCGCCGGCCCAGGAAAAAATCCCGGAGTTGGTGACCCTCTTCCTGGGTCTGTTCCTCCTCTATCTGCTCTCCCTTTGGCTGTCAATGCAGGCGTCCTGCGGCTTGAGAGCCAGGCTGCCCCTCATTCTTCTCTTTGCCCTCGCTTTCAGGCTGCTGCTGCTGCCGGCCCCGCCGGCGCTGTCCGACGATGTCTACCGCTACCTGTGGGAGGGCTATCTGCAGACGGAAGGGATCAATCCCTATGAACACAGCCCGCACTCGCCGGTACTGGAGGAGTACCGCAACCCTGTCTGGACCTCCGTCAACAACAAGGAGGTCTCCGCCATCTATCCCCCTTTTGCCCAGATGGTCCATGCGCTCTTCTATCTCGGTTTCCGTTCCGTTTCCGGCTTCAAGCTGGCCTTCCTGGGCGTCGAGATAGGGCTGGTCGCGGCCATTCTGGCCCTCTTGAAACGGAGCGGCCGGCCGCTGGGTCGCGTCCTGGTCTACGCCTGGAATCCGTTGGTGGTGATTGAAGTGGCCTGGAGCGGGCATCACGACGTGCTGGTGGTGGGCCTGCTGCTTTGGGCCCTGTTTCTCCTGCAGATCCGAACGAGGGTAGCCGCCATGGGTTTGCTGGCGGCTGCCGTTTTAACCAAGCTCTATCCCGTGATCCTGGCGCCCGCTTTTCTCAGGGGGCAGCCGGCTCGCTACTGGGGGTGGCTGGCCGGGTTCCTGCTGGCGATGCTGCTGCCCTACCTGGGGGCGGGAGGCCGGCTTTGGGAGGGCTTGAGCCTTTACCGCGATCAATGGCGTTTCAACGGGTTTCTGCATTCCTGGCTGACCGGCTGGGGTCTCCCTCAGATCTGGTTGGAAGGCCTGTTGGGAGCCGGGATTCTGATATTGCTCTCTATCTGCTGGGTTCGGGGGATCTGCAGGCTGCGGCAGCTCTATTGGTTGACCGGCGCCGTGCTTCTCTTCTCCCCGACGCTCTTCCCCTGGTACCTGGTCTGGATCGTTCCCTTTCTCTGCTTTTTCCCCAACCCGGCCTGGTTGCTGCTGTCCGGCCTGTCGGTCCTGTCCTACGAGGTCCTGAACGACTGGTCTGTCCTGGGAATCTGGCGGAGCGACCCGTTTTTTCTGAAGTTGCAGTACTATCCTTTTTGGGGGATGTTGGCGTTGCTGGGAACTCGAAGTCTTTGGCGGCGGAGGCAGAGACCTGCCCAATGAATCGGACGCACCACATTGCGGTGATCGACGACGAGAGGGAGAGCCTGGCTGCAATTTCCCGTGCTCTCAGGAGAGTCGGGTACCAGGTCGATTCCTACGAGGACAGCCAGGCGGCCATGGCTCAACTGGACCGGTTCAGGCAGTTCGACCTGGTCATCACCGACCTGAAGATGCCTCGGGTATCCGGCATGGATTTGCTGAGGGCGGTGCGGTCCGTCAATCCGGAGGCCGGCGTGCTGATGGTGACCGGCCATGGGACGGTGGAGACCGCGGTGGAGGCCATGAGACTGGGAGCCGACGACTACATCCTGAAGCCCCTGGACCTGTTCGAGTTGCGGGACCGGGTGCGACAGATCCTGGAGAGCCGGGCCCCCGGCGCCGAAGGGCAGGAATCGGCCGTCCGGAGCCTTTCCGGCGCCGCCACTCGGATTCTGGGAGATTCTGCCGTCATGCAGGAACTTCTCAAGCAGATCGCCACGGTCGCGCCCACCCGATCCACCGTTCTGCTGCTGGGCGAAAGCGGCTCCGGCAAAGACCTGGTGGCCCAAACCATTCACGAAAACAGTCCTCGCAGAGACCGGAATTTTCTGCCCTTGAACTGCGCCGCCCTCAGCCCGACCCTGCTGGAGAGCGAGCTCTTCGGCTACGAACCCGGAGCCTTTACCGGAGCCCGCCAACGGCGACTGGGCAAGCTGGAAATGGCCGACCGGGGAACGCTCTTCCTGGATGAGATCGGGGAGATGCCACCGGAGATGCAGGTGAAGCTGTTGAGGTTCCTGGAGACCCGGGAAATCATGCGGGTCGGGGGAAATACCTCTCTGAAGCTGGATGTCCGGCTCATCGCGGCGACCAATCGGGACCTGGTCGACGCCGTCAGCCAGGGGACCTTCAGGACCGATCTCTACTACCGCCTCAGGGTGGTAACCCTCCGGGTACCTTCTCTCAGAGAGCGGGCCGGGGACATCCCGAGACTGGCCTGGTCGTTTGTGGAGGGCTTCGCGGCTGAGCACCGCAAGCGGATCTCCAGGCTCGAGCCGGAGTTGATGGACAGGCTGGTGCAGCATCCCTGGCCGGGGAACGTGCGGGAGCTGCGAAACCTGATGGAGAGCCTGGTAATCTTCTGCAAGGGAGACACGCTCAGGATGGAAGATCTTCCGCCGGAACTTCGGATCGGCCGGTCGACGGAACCACCGGCCTCGGAGGCCGGGCCGCCCCGGTTCGCGGATCTGAATCTGGATACCATCGAACGTCAGGCGGTTCTGCAGGCGTTGGAGCGCAGCCAGGGCAATCGGCAGAGGGCGGCCAAGCTCCTGGGTATGGGTTTGAGGACACTGCAGAAGAAGCTCAAGGAGTATGGGCTGACGGCGCGGCGCAGGCAGTAGCGGATGGAGTGGAGAGTGAAGAGCTAGAATTCGCGGTATGATTAGGGTCCTGTTCGGGGGCCACGCTCGCCGCGGCTGTTTGCGCGCGTTTTGGCTGTGCCCGGGGGTAATCGATGGGTGAGACCATCAAGCAAGTCGGCATCATTGCCAAACCGAAGCTCAAGACGGTGGCCCCCGTCATCGGCCGGTTGCAGGAATGGTTCGCCTCCCGGAGTGTCGGGTGCACTTTGGAGGAGGAAACCGCAGCCATCGTCAATGAACGGGGGTTGCCCAAGCCGAAGATCCCTGGCGCCTGCGACCTGATTGTGGTCCTGGGAGGCGACGGCACGCTGCTGTCTGTGGCGCGCGTCATGGACTCCCGTCGGGTTCCGATTCTGGCGGTCAACTTCGGCAGCCTGGGGTTCCTGACCGAGATCACTCTGGAGGAGATGTTTCCCACTCTGGAGCTGATCCTGCAGGGGAAGGCCACCGTTCAGCGTCGAATGATGATCGATGTGGCGGTGGTTCGCGGCGGCAAGCCCTTTACCGAATACCGGGCCTTGAACGACGTGGTCCTGACCAAGGCGGTGCTGGCGCGGATCATCGACATCGACGTCCGGATCGACGGCCACTTCGTGGCTACCTACAAGGCTGACGGCCTGATCGTGGGCACCCCGACCGGGTCGACCGCCTATACGCTTTCCGCCGGCGGCCCCATTCTCTATCCCACCCTGGGGGCAATGCTGGTAACTCCCATTGCCTCGCACACCCTGACCTTCCGTTCGCTGGTCGTGCCCGATTCAGCCTCCATCGAATTGAGTCTGAAAGCCACCCAGGAGTCGGTATTTCTGACCGTGGACGGGCAGACCGGCCTGGATCTGCAGGGAGACGACCGCATTCAGGTCCGCAAGTCTGCCAGCACGGTCGAGTTGATCGAATCTCCCGGCAACAGTTTTTTCGACATCCTCAGGCGCAAGCTGAAGTGGGGCGAGCGTTAGGGGAGCCGGCTGATACGAACGCGGGTGAACAACAAAGGCCAAAAAAAGAAATCCACGAAGGACCACGAAGGACCACGAAGGACCACGAAGGACGACGAAGGGGCGCGAAGCGAAACGGCACTGCTGCATGGGCAGAGTTGCGGCCCGGCAAGTCGGCGCCCCCCCTCGAGGAGCAAGAGCGATGGGAGGAGGCACCCCACCCGGGAGCGGGGGGGGGGCCCCCCCCCGCGGGGGGGGATAGGGGCGCGGCGAGTTGCAAGGAAGTTGGGCCCCGCCCCCCACCCCCCCCCCAACCCCAAGGGGTGGGGCGAG
>JAPPFQ010000039.1 GCA_028875135.1 Acidobacteriota bacterium | reverse complement strand
GTATTCGATTCAGCGCGTCGACCAGAAAATCCCTGCGCTTGCGAAATTCCGCCACCATTGACGCCGTGGCGCTCCCGGCGTTGGCCAATGCCTCCAACCCCGCCCGCTGGGCAAACGGTGCCGTGCAGGAAACGCTGTTGGTCACCAGCTTTGAGATGTGGGTCTGCAGTTCCGGCCTCATGATGCCGTATCCGAGGCGCCACCCGGTCATGGCAAAGGTCTTGGAGAACCCGTCCAGGATGACGGTGCGATCCATCATCCCCGGAATCGAGGTGATGCTGCGATGCTCTCCTTCGTAGATGATGCAGGAGTAAATTTCATCCGATAGCACTGTGATGTCATGCCGGGTGGCCAGATCCGCGACGGTGGCCAGATCGTTCTCGGTCAGCAGGCCCCCCGTCGGGTTTTGGGGGGAGTTGATAATGATCAACTTGGTTTTGGACGAGACTTTCGATTTGAGTTGCTCGGGGTCGAAACGGAACTCGAACTCCTCCAGCAAGGGCAAGGGGACCGCAGTGCCCCCGCAAAAACGGATCATGGATTCGTAGATGGGGAAGCCCGGGTTCGGGTAGATGACTTCGTCGCCTTCCTCCACCAGGGCCAGGATCAGAAAAAACATGATGGGCTTGGCGCCCGGCGTGACGACGACCCAGTCCGGATCGATGTCGACCGAGCGAGTTTCCCCGACGTGGTCGGCAATGGCTTCTCGCAGTTCCACCAGACCCGCCGAAGCGCAGTAATGGGTGTATCCTTCCTCCAGGGCGGTACCGGCAGCCCTGATCACGTTGGAGGGCGTATCGAAGTCCGGCTCACCCAGTTCCAGGTGAACCACGCTGCGTCCCCTCGCTTCCAGCGCCTTGGCCTTTACCAGGACGTCAAAGGCCGTTTCGGTTCCCAGCCTCCCCATGCGGCCAGCCAGTTTTTCCATCATCTCTCTTTCCTTTCTCCCCTTGTGCAACTGTTTGGTTGTTACCGTTTCCCATCCGCAGGCTCTTTCTCCCGGAGCAAGCGAAGGTAGAGCTCCCGCTTCGGAGAAGCCAACTCCTTGGCCAACTGCTTGATGGCGTCCTTCCTGGAAAGGCCCTGGTCCACCAATCCTTCAAAAAGAAGATCCAGTTCCCGGTCGTTGACCGACTCGGCTGCAGCCTCCGGCGATGACTTTTCCACGACGACCACCGTTTCTCCCTTGGGGCGTCGGCTTCGGAAGAGGGACGCCAGCTCGGCCGCCGTTCCCGTGACCAGTTGCTCGTGAACCTTGGTCATCTCCCGGACAACGGTTACTTCTCGTGAATCCAGAATCTCGTCGATGTCGCTCAGGGTGGATGCCAGCCTCAGTGGAGACTCAAAAAAGAGCAGCGTACGGGATTCCGACCGCAACGCTTGCAGGCGGTTGCGCCGCGCCGCTTTCCTGCCGGGAAGAAATCCCAGAAACGCAAAGGAGTCGGTGGGTCTCCCCGAGATGCTCAGGGCCGAAATGATTGCGCAGGCTCCGGGGACTGGAGAAACGCGGACCCCGCGCTCCAGGGCGGCCCGGACCAGGCGATAACCCGGATCGGAGATGGATGGCGTTCCCGCGTCGCTGACCAGGGCGATGTTCGTTCCCGATTCCAGTCGTTCCACCAGCCAACCGGTTCGCTGTTGCTCATTGTGCTCGTGGTAGCTGGAGGTCGGAGTCGTAATCCGGTAGTGGGCCAGCAGTTTTTTGGTGTGGCGGGTGTCCTCGCAGGCGATCAGGTCAGCTTCACGAAGGATGCGCAGCGCGCGCAAGGTTATATCTTCCAGGTTCCCGATCGGTGTGGCTACCACGAAGAGTGTTCCTGCCATGAGACGCTCAAAATTACATCCCCCAGTCTCGGAGATAGTGAAAGTCGTGACTGACGGATCGTGGGGACAGCTTGCATACCACTGGCCCGCACCGTTTGAACTGGGAGCCTCGGATTCTGTTGACGACCAACTGGACAAAGTCCTTCTTGAAGCCTTTTTCCAACAACTCTCGCCGCGAGACGCGACGATCGATGAGCTCGTGCAGGAGTTCATCGACTTCGGCATAGGTGAAGCCCAACTCATCTTCGTCCGACTGTCCCGCCCAAAGATCGGCCGTGGGCTTCTTGTCGAGAATGGATTGCGGGACTTGCAGGTAACGGGCCAACTTGAATATGTCGGCCTTGTAGAGGTCTCCGATCGGATTGATCGAGGAGGCCATGTCTCCGAAGAGCGTACCGTAGCCGAGCAGCAGTTCCGTCTTGTTGGAGGTGCCGAGCACCAGGGCATTGAACTCCATCGATTTGTCGAAGAGGACGATCATTCGGGCTCGGGCCATGGCGTTGCCGCGACGCAGGGAGTTCGCCCGGAGTTGCGCCTCAAAATAGCCGTCCACGATGGATGTGATTTCGACGATCTCGCTCTGGACTCCGAGCGCCTCGACCACCGCCCTAGCGTCGAAGAGGCTCTCCGGACTGCTGGTCCTGTAGGGCATCATTACGGCCAGAACATTCTCGGGACCCAAGGCCCGGGCCGCCAGAAAGCAGGAGACCGCCGAGTCGATGCCGCCTGACAGTCCGACCACCACTCGGTGAAATCCCGCCTTGCTCAGCTCGTCCCGGATAAAGCTCTGCAGAACCTGGTTTACCAGCGGGCAGTTCAATTGCATGGACGCGTGTTTAGTGGTCAGTGGTCAGTGGATAGCCCATACCCTGCCCCGGACGACGGGGCGGATCATACAGGATGAAAGCGGGTGGTTTCAGTGGGTAGCGGATAGCCGTGCCCCCGCCCTGGCGGGCCGACCATACGAGAGTGAAACAGGTTTGTTTCAGTTGCTTGACGTGTCGATCAAATAACTAACCACTGGCCACTCATCACTAATCACTGCGAGATCTATCCCGTGATCGGGCTACGACTGGGAACGCTGACGGACAATTCGGGTCAGTTCCCTCAGGGTCAGATCCAGGCGCTCATCCCGCAGGACCGGGGTGAAGAGCCGTGCCCGGCGGATCTCGTCCAGATCCAGCTCGGCCAGCACCAGGTCCTCTCCGGAGGTCTGGCTCCGGGCTATCACCTCTCCGACAGGACCGACCACCATCGATCCTCCGGGGAAGTAGGCCCCATCCTCGATCCCGGCCCGATTGGCGTAAAGGTTGTAAACGGTGTAAAACTGCGACAAGGCCTTCAGCAGAGTTTCCCATCCCTGAGACGTCTGGAACCCCTCATGGGTCCTCACCCCCCTGCCGGGACTCGATGAGAGCGTCACCACCACCCGGGCTCCATCCTGGACATGCAGGTAGAGGGTGGAAGGGTGCCAGAGGTCTTCACAGATCAGCATTCCCAACGGGCCGAAGGGAGTCCGGACCGTCCGCAACTTCTCGCCCATGGCGAAAAAGCGCATCTCGTCGAACATGCCGTAAGTGGGCAGATACAGCTTCCGGTGCACATGTTGAATCCTGGCCTCGGCCACGTATGCGGCGGCGTTGTAGTAGTTGTAGCGATCCGAGATTTCCACGAAACCGAAGACACAGGCGATATCCCTGCAGCCCTGCAGCAGTTGCCGCAGACTTGGCGAGTTCAGCGGATCGATGGCGACGTCAGGCACCAGGTCCTGCAATATATACCCGGTCAGGGAGAGTTCCGGGAATACAACCAGGTCCGCTCCTTCCGATTTCGCCCGCCGGATGGTGTCCAGATGAAGCTGCAGGTTTTCCTTCAACAGGCCCAGCTTGGGCGATACCTGTGCCAAAGCTACTGTGAATTTACCGGTCAAGTTCGACTCCGGAATCAAGGCATGCGGGTATCCTGCCGCAGAAACAAGATTACCATCTCCGACGGAGGTTCCACAGGAAAACGGCCGGTTTGAAAGACCCTTTGCGTTTCAGCGGAACCCTTCAATCGTCCGCAGGGGGGGCGGTCTCAATCACCAGGGTCTTGGAAATACGGTCGTGCCAGGTCAGTCGCTCCGCATCGAAAAAGGCCCAGAGGAAGCCCAGTCCAAAGCAACCCGCGGAGATGCAGTAACCGAAAACTCGCAAACCCACGTCCCGGAGAGAGGGCAGTTCGCCGTCAAAGCGAATGACAGCCAGGCCCATGTAGCCCATCCCCGGTGTCTGGGCGCCGAGAACGGTGAAAAGAAAAAAGTAGGACAGCGCAATGGAGAGGAACACCAGCCCAAGCCCCAAACCGGCGGTAAGGGAGAGCACCTTGAAATCCGTAAAGGCGATGACCACCAGGCTGAAGATCAGCCAACAGCCGACAACCAATAGCGCATCGAGAATCCCGGCGCCGAAACGATCCCACACGGTCGCGGACCGCAACTCCTGGTGAATGGAATCCCCGAGCAAGTCGTCTTGGGAATTGCTTTCGCCAAATGGAAGAGGCGTCTGGTTGAGCTTGATCTCGATCCGCTGGATCTTGTCGGAAAACAGGGTTCCCTGGCTCTTGGGAATCATCGTAGCGCCGGATTGGAGGATTGCCGGGTCCTGTGTGGATTGGACATCTATCCGGGCGTCCGGGTGGTGGCCGGCGGAGGGTTCCGCTTCCGGATACGGCGGCTCCGTGATCTCAGGCTCCGGAAGTTCGGGAGTTTTCTCGGCCGGGCTGGATGAGGCGACCTCCGTCCTGACCAGGTCCCGATCCAGGAAGTCCTTCACCACGGTTTCAAAGGGTTGCTGCTTCAGGTCCGGGACGGAGACCTGATCGGCCCGGGGCTGCCGGGAGTCCTCCGCTGTTGGAATATTGGAAGGAGAGGAAACCGGTGCGTCCTCTGCAGTCGGGTATTCCGTCGGCGCATCGGCAGACGGGTTCGGATCCGGCGTGGGTTCCGCGGAGGAGGGGGGCAGGGGATGTTTGCACCCGATACAGATCTCGGCGTTCGACGGATTATGGAGGCCGCAGGAAGGACAAATCATGGAAATCGATCAGCCGGTAGAGGTGGTCAAGTCAAAAAGACAGAGTCCCGGTCTGAGTGAGTTGGGCAGATCTTAACAGAACGTGCCGGCGATATTCCAGTCTTGCGGGGAGCCCTCTGGGCAGGTTTACATTGTGCTAAGCTGTCCTTGGGGCCGCCGGGTGCTTCCGTTCCATTGCGGATGAGACATTTCATTTACGTGCGGGGCTTCCCAAGCCGCTTCCATATCGATTTCCAGTGCATTTCTTCAACCCAATTCACTCAAGAACAGGCACGATATTCAGCCGTATTGGAATCTGGGCCAATCCCGTCCGGATGGGGATGCTCGTGGGGCTGCTGGTTCCGCTCTCGGCTTTCCCTGGATCCAGCCAATCCCGGGTAGGGCAGCCCGAGTCCGAGCCCCCCGCATCATCCGCCGGAACCGACCCTCTTGCCATCCGGCTCGGTGAAGAAGTCGTCACCGTCCGGGCTGAACGACAGTCGCGAACGGGGCAGCACGACTATCTCGCCCAAGGCGATGTAGAGGTCAGCTACCGGGACCTGCTGCTGAAAGCAGACAAGATTCGCGGCAACGAAAGCACACGGGAGGTAGAAGGCGAAGGCAATGTTTACTTCGAGCAGGGACTTACCCGACTTCACGCCTCTCGATTCGAGTTTAACCTGGACAGCCAGACGGGGACCTTTTACGACGTCAGGGGCAGAACCGACGTCGAGTCGCGGGGTCGAACCGAAACCGGATTTGTTTTCCGGGCCAAAGAGGTCCGAAAGGTCGGGACGGACGAGTACCGTATCGTGGATGGAACGGTCACGGCCTGCGAGGATCCGGTTCCCAAGTGGAGCTTCTCGGCCAAGAGCGCGGATTTCAAGGTTGACGAGCCCGTAAACCTGCGGCACGCGGTCTTCAGAATCAAGAAACTCCCACTGTTCTACAGTCCATTTCTCAGGGCTCCCACCAGTGAAAGGCAGCGAAAGACAGGGTTTCTATTGCCCTCCACGGGTAATTCCTCGAGCCGTGGCCGCTCCGTCAGCGGAGCCTTTTTTCTGACCTTGGGCCGCAGTGCCAATCTGCTGACACGTGCGGATTACTATTCCAAGCGCGGGCCCGCCGGCGGACTGGACTTCCAAGCCAGGCCCAATCGGCACAGCTCCATTTCCGCCGTGGGCTACCTTGCCCGCGATCGGAAAGGCTTCGGCGGCCAAATGGCGCAGGTCAGGGCGGAAACCCGCTGGGACAACGGATTCAGGGCGGTGGCCGACGTGGATGTCGTCAGCTCCCAGGAATTTCGACAGGTGTATGGACGCACATTCAACACAATCTCCAGACCCGACGAAGTGTCCTCGGCCTTTTTGACCCGAAACTTTTCCAGCGACAGCCTCAACGTCTTCGGGGAACGACGCTCGACCATATTTTCCAGGGAAAGAGCAGTCACCAGCCGAACGTTCCCCAGTTTGAATTTGAACGGCCACCGGCGCAGGATAAAGGACTGGCCGGTCTACTTTTCCTACGACACCTCCGTAGAGGGCATGGGCCGTACGGACGCCCGGTTGTCGACGCCAAGCGTGGTCCAGCGCTTCGATTTCCATCCCAGGCTCTCTGTTCCCATCATCAGGTGGAGTGGAATCAGCCTGACCCCCAGCGTCGGCTGGCGGGAGACTTTTTATTCCAACCGGTTGGATTCCCAAAGCCCCACCGGAGTCGGACCCGGCAATCTGAGCCGCTCGGCCTTCGACCTGGAACTGGATTGGAGAGGCCCGGGATTACAGAGGATCTTTCAGGTGGGCCAACATCGCTTGAAGCATCTCATCGAACCGTCGATCACCTACCGCTACATCTCCGGGATCGACGAATTCAGGGATACCATACTGTTCGATGAGAAAGACATCTTCAGCAACTCCAATGAAGTCGAGTATGTCCTCAGCAATCGCTTCTTTGCCCGCCGCCCGACCTCTGACGGAGGCTCGACAACCGGCGAGGTTCTTTCCTTGAGTATCGGACAGAAGGTTTTCTTCGATCCCACCTTTGGGGGCGCCCTGATACCCGGACGACGAAACGTGCTGTTTCCTGCCAACACGTTGTCGGGTTTTGCATACCTGGATGGAACCAGAAAGGTGTCTCCCGTTGTCTCCCGCCTGCGCTTTACCCCTGCCGAGCGCTACACGGTAGACTTCAGGAACGATTACGATCCCGAAGTGCAACGCCTGAGAGCCAGCAGCATCGCCGGCAGAGTCAACCTTGCCCGGTACTTCCTTGGCCTGACCTACTACAATACCCGCAACTTGCCTCCCAACCAGTTTCCTTCCAACCAGATCCGCGCCAGGCTGGGCCGGTCCTCCCCGCAAGGGATCAGTGCGGCCCTCAGCTTTGTCCACAATTTCACCACTCGGCGCAGGCAGTACACGGCAGCACAGTTGGCCTACAATTGGGATTGCTGTGGAGTGGCCGTTCATCTTCGCCATGTCGGTCTGAGGCAATTCAACCCTCGACTTGAGAACGAGTCTCAGGTACGGTTCAGCTTTTTTCTCAAAAATATCGGTTCCTTCGGAACCCTGAGAAGAAGAGAGCAGCTTTTCTGAGAAAAATCCTCCGGAATTACATTTTGTAATTCCATCTGGATCCCACTTCTGGAGATTGAGGACGATTTTTAAGCTCAACAAGTACTTCTGTGTGGATTTACTGATAATATTTGTCCTTTGACCGTTCCCTTTGGAATCAAAAAATCTACTGAGAGCTCTATCCATATTATTTCTTGAAAACTATGATGACTATGACTATGATTTTAGAGAACTTGACGGTAAATTCAGGAGTTGATCGCAGAAAATGAACCAGGAAACGATCGATGGAGCTCAGGCGCTCGTCAGAGGCCTGGAAAACGAGGGAGTGGAGTATATCTGGGGTTTGTCCGGCGGGGCGGCGATTCCCATTTTCGATGCTCTGGTCACCACCAGAACCAAGATCAAGCTGATTCTGGTCAGACACGAACAAGGGGCTTCCCACATGGCGGACGGTTACGCTCGAGCCACGGGCAGGCCCGGGGTCGTGCTGGTCACCAGCGGCCCGGGGGCCACCAACACGGTCACCGGCATTATGACCGCCCAGATGGATTCCATTCCCATGGTGGTCCTGACGGGCCAGACCGTGACTCCCATGCTGGGCAAGGACGCCTTCCAGGAAGCGGATGTCTTCGGCCTGACCATGCCGATCGTCAAGCACAGCTACCTGATCAAGAACGGCAACGACATTCCCAGAATCGTGAGAGAGGCTTTCCACATTGCCCGTACCGGGCGTCCCGGACCGGTGCTGATCGACGTCCCCAAGGACGTGAGCCAGAATCCCTTTTCGGGCGATCTTCATGCCGAAATGGATTTGCCGGGGTATCGGGTGGGAAGCAGTCCCGACCACAGCCGGATCCTGGAGATTGCCGGGGCCCTCAGCCGTGCGCGGAAGCCGGTCTTGCTGGTGGGTCACGGGGCTCTGGTTGCCAACGCCTCCAATGCCGTCAGGAGGCTGGCGGAAAAATTGTGCGCTCCGGTGACCACGACGCTATTGGGGAAAGGAGCGTTTCCGGAATCGCATCCTCTGTCTCTGGGAATGTTGGGCATGCATGGGACGGCCTATGCCAACAAGGCCATGGTGGAATGCGATCTGGTCATGTCTATTGGTTCCCGCTACGACGACCGCATCGTCGGTCAGCCGCATCGATTCTGCAAGGATGCGGTACGCATCCATATCGACATCGACGAGGCGGAAATCGGCAAGATGATTCAATGCCACCACTGGTGCGTTGGAGACGCTCGGGAGATCGTCGAGGACCTGGTCCATCACGTCGCTCCCTTGAACACCTCCGATTGGTTGAAGCACCTGGAGGGATACAAGAAAAGGTACCCCCTCAAGTACAAAAGGCGCGGCGGCCTGAAAATGCAGCATGTTCTGGACGAGTTGTACAAGCTGACCGGCGGAGAGGCGATCGTTTCCACCGATGTCGGGCAGCACCAGATGTGGGCGGCCCAGTTCTACAAGACGGACTACCCGTCGAACTGGCTCAGTTCGGGTGGCGCGGGCACCATGGGGTACGGGTTTCCCGCCGCCATTGGAGCCCAGTTCGGCCGTCCCAAGGATTTGGTGGTGGCAGTGGTAGGGGACGGTGGATTTCAGATGACCATGAGTGAGCTGTCGACCGCCTGCGTTCACCGGCTTCCCATCAAGGTCATCGTCCTCAACAACCATTACCTGGGCATGGTCCGGCAGTGGCAGGAGCTGTTCTACGGAGAGCGCGAGAGTGGAGTGGACCTGGAGGGCAACCCGGACTTCGCCAAGTTGGCGGGCGCCTATCCGGGCGCAAAAGGGTTCACCCTGAAGCGACCCGCCGATGTCAGAAAGATCCTCCAGCGGGCGCTTGACTACGATCAGGGCCCGGCGGTGGTGAACGCGGAGTGCGAGAAGACCGACAACGTCTACCCCATGATTCCCGCGGGAAGGGCGCTTGAAGACATGCTGATTGAAAAGCCCAAGAGAAGACTGGAAAAACCCACCGGCTCTACCTGAGCCCGCGGCAATGCCAGCCCGGTTGAATAGTCCGGCCGAGTTTCGGGCCGTTCCCCTGAGAGATGCCCAATGGATAGCCTATTGAGTCGCGACACCCATACCTTGAGCGTCTATGTTTCCAACAAGCCCGGCGTGCTGGCCAGGATCGCCCAGGTGTTTGCCCGGCGCGGCTACAACATCGATTCCCTGGTCGTCTCCTCTTCGGTGGATGGCGAATTTTCCAGGATGACGATCACCGCCAAGGGCGATCCGGGGGGATTGGAACAAATCATCAAGCAGGTCAACAAGTTGATCGATGTGTTGCACTGCGTGGACCATACCGGCGAAAACGCCGTTGCGCAGGAGCTTGCCCTGATCAAGGTGGCCGCCGGGCCTGAAGATCGAAGCGAAGCCCTTCAGGTGGCGGAACACTTCAAGTGCAAGACGGTCGACCTCACCGAGTCCTCCATGATCCTGATGGCTACCGGAGGCACCGACAAGATCGACGCTCTGGTACGCATGGTTCACAAGTACAACATCATCGAGCTGGTAAGGACGGGCAAGGTGGTCATGGCCAGAGGCAACCAGCTGACCTGAAGGGAGTTGCCCGAGAATCCGCTGTTTCACTCTCGTATGATCTGTCCGGCAGGGCGGGGGCGGTGCTTACCTGAAACAAACGCCAGCGCTTGGTGGCTGGAAACCGGTTCAAAGTAACGCAGGGGTAAATGGTTTATTCA
>JAPPFQ010000444.1 GCA_028875135.1 Acidobacteriota bacterium | reverse complement strand
CGCCATGAGGATTCCCGAAATACGCTTCCCGAAATGACGTATTCCTGCAAGCTTTCGAAATATCCGGTTCTTGCAGCGTCACCCCGTTCAGACATCTCACGATAGAATTTTCGCTGCCTTTCCTCTCCACTCTTGACTGCGAAAACATTACTGCCGCCAAAGCCATGGGGCAGCCCCAGCAGCCCGATGACCGTTGCGGGGATGTCATTGAGTTCAACCGGAGCCTCAGACACCGTTAGCGGCTCGTCACTGTTCGCAGGCTTGACCAGAAGCAACGGCAAGACACCTCCCCATACCATCAGCTTGGATTTCAGACTGTCAATCCACCGATCGGAACCGGCTTCCTGCATCTTGAACGACTGTCCACTCCCATGGTCCGATTGGACGATGATCAGCGAAGAGTCGTAGATTTTCAGGGTTCGCAGCCTGTCAAGGAGGGCGACGATCCTGTCGAGAGTAAAGGCGGACTGCCGCACGTGGTTTTCCCGGGTAAATTTCAGGGGTTTCCGGGCCGGGATGTCTCCTTCGGCAACCACCAGCGGGGGGTGAGGCGTAATGAGGTGAATGTACTTGTAGACAGGTCCGTTTCTGCCCAGCAATGACTTTTCGGTGAAATGCCGTAGAAACTCATTCCCAGAGAAGTGTTTGAACTCCAGTCCGGAGAGTTCCAGTATTGTCGACGATATCAACCAGGCCTGTTGGTTATGGATCGCTACCTTGACGAAATGGGGGGCGGATCGAAACAGCGAAAGGTCCAACATGAAACCAGCGTGCCATTTTTCTGTTTCTTTCTTCCCTCGGAACGGTCGCGGGATGTGGTAGTAGTTGCCATTGCGATGAAAGTTCAAGGAGAAATTGGTGGCCGATGCCATATCGACCTGAAAACCGGCATTGGCCAGAACCTGGACCATGTTCGTGCCTTCCAATGCCTCCTGCTTGAATCTCCACACGGGGATGTCGTTTCGGTAGGTGGTGGCGCTCATGAAGGATGGAACGCTCAAATAGGTGACGGCGGACGAGGTAATGGCTTCCTTGAAGAAGGTGAATCCCCGGAGGGCATCCCGAAACCGGTTGGAGTCGTCGACGATCTCTTCGAAGATGTCCGACTGAAATCCGTCGAGGACAATATGGATCACATTTCTGGTGTCCGAGAACCGGAAGAGCGTCTCGGGAGGCTCCGAGTGAGTGATCGAGCTCCCGAGTGTGTCGCCCGGCTGGCTTCGTGGATCCGGTTCCAGAAACCACAGTGATCCCACCTGAACTGCCAACAGGAACAGGCAGAGTGACCGGGCCAGCGGCAGCACGCGGCGCCGCCAATAGATGGCAGCCACAATTACCGCCACCCATATGGGCGTGTCCACATAGCCCTTCCATGCCTCCCGCTGCCAGTCTATGGGGGTTCCATCCAGCACACCGTAATCCCAGAGAAGAACATCGCCCTGCAGCCAGAGAAGAACGCCGATCGCGGCCAGCGCCGCCACATAGACATGGCGCGAACCCCGCGGCAGGGCCAGCCCAAGGCCGGCAACAAGGGAGGTGCATGCCAGGAACGGGAGCGCATAGAGCCACACCAGCGTCTGGAAACCGATTTTCATTTCCTCCGCATTGGTGATGTAGATGGTAAGAGGGCAGAAGAGAAAGATCTTGAGGTTGATCCAAACAGCCAGAAGCATGAGAGGAATGGCTACGCTTTTTCTATCAGTCATCGCAAGAAGTCCGGGGAACGATCGTCTCTATCCACTATTAACCTGTACGCCGCTTCTCACATACATTTGGCAATTGTAGCCTCACCGCTCCGTACCAGCATTCTTCTGGCGTTGTGGTATCACGGTCGATTTCGACCTGCCCGACGCCATCGCTCCCAGATCCATCGGGGGGGGAGGATGTGAGAAGGCTGGCCGTGGCCATGGTGAGAGTCAGCCTGAAGGTGAAAGCCAAGTAACCGATGCCGAGTCGCCTCGAGCCCGTGCATGGTCCGCTCGTCCACACCCCGGATGAGTATCCCGTTCACAGTGGTTTTCTCTCCATTCGATACAGCGTCCTCTCCGTTTGCCTGATCTGGCTGACCGCTCTGATTTCGAAATAGCGCCTGAAGGCCTGCTCGAAGGACTCCTGGGTGTAGTTCGGAAAGATGTCCTCCCTCGAAGCCAACAGCCTTTGCACCTGTGAGTCCGTCTTGGGGACGAACTCAATGATCAATGAGCGGCACAGTTCACCGAAAAAGCCGGCTAGCCGGGACAAAGGCAGGTTGTTGGCAATGGCCAGGTGGTGGATCAGAGCCAGGGCCAGGACAGCGTCCGGGGAGCCTCGGTCCAAGAGGGACATTCGTTCACGCCCGTGCCAACCCAGGTTGGGGCTGGGATTGGTCAGGTCGACCCAAAGGGGCAGGATGTTGGTATCCCCTTCCTGCCGGCAGACCCGGTAGTTCCGCTCAACGCAGGCGGGATCCAGATCGAAGGCGATAGTGATCATCCCACGGCTCGCGGCCAGACGACTGAACCGTCCGGTGTTGGCGCCCAGGTCCCAGACCATGCCGGGCTTGGGGTTGATTCGGTCCAGGTACTCGCCCACCAGTTGCTCCTTGTGGCGAAAGGCTTCACCAGTGTAATTGGTGTCTTCATAGTAGGAGGCCCATTCCTGATGGGGCGGCTTCCAATTGAGCGCCGACACGCAGGATTCCAGGTTCTCGATCAAGCCCTGCAGCGCCCTGCGGCTGACGGACCTGCGGACTTGGCGCCCTGGCTTGTCGGCATAGTGGGTCTGGGCCTTGGCGTGCAAATGAAGGTGGGTCAGCAGGGAAAACCGGAATCGGGTGTGAAAAGGTAGCAGCCGGCTGGCCAAGTCCAAAGGAACACCGTCCAGGTGAATGCGGAGCAACTGGCTGAGTCGAATATCGGAGTAGCTAGCCAGCGCCAGGGGCGCCAGGAAATGCTGGCAGAATTGGCGATAAGCGGTCCATGGCCGGCCTTCCGAGCACTTTTCGAAAGACAAGGTATCGATAAACAGGGGTTTCCCATTGCGGAACTGGATATTGTAGGCGGTGCCGTCCTTGAGGGACATGCCATGTTCCAGGCTTCGCTTTTGGATCGCCAGTGTGGTCAGGGCGGCATCCTGGAGCTGGCTGAAGCTCCACTCGAAGGGATAGGAGATGAAGGGTAACGGATCCGGCCTGAGAATCTTGAAACACTCCAGAGACTCCGCCGGTGGCACGTCCACCTCTTCATGAGCCACCAGGAGACCGGCATCGACCAGGCTCGAACAGAGCCCCGATTTCACGAAGTGCTCGAAATCTTCGCGATAACTGCGATTGACCTGGCGGTAGAGCACCCCCTGGTCGAGAAACAGAAATCCACTGGGGTCGCGAAAGGAGGAAGGCAGACCCTCGATCGATTCATTCATGCTTGTCCGGATCGTTTCCACCCGATGGCGGGTTTCCCTTGAAGAAGTCCTTGATCCTTGCCCAATAGATCCTGAGGGAAACCAAGGCTCCCAACAGGCCCGCGATCACAACCTGGAGAACGTAGCTGCCTGTCCCGGGGTCGATGTAGGCGTAAGTTGGCTGCGGGAACAGAAGCCAATACAGGGTCAGGAGCGCACACCAAGTCGGACCCATCCTCAGAGGTGACCGCCTGGGCTCGCGGGTTTCAAACGGGTTGGCAGCATCTCTGTCGGGCATCGGGGAAGTCCTCCCGGCCCATCTGGAATTCGAGACCCACGGTAACTGATTCGATCTGCTCATTGTCGAGACCTTTCCCTGTAATCACGTCGGACGCGGTTCGGTTGCATTCGCCACCGGTGGCGAAACTTTCGAGGCGAGCGCGGGAACCGAGGCCGGCCCGTGATGGCGCACCCATGAGAAACTCGGGATGGTGTGGCCACTGCGTCGTCGGGACCAGCCGCCGGAAGGTCCCGCTGAAGCCGTGCGGCGCAACGCCCGGAAATAAGAATCTATCACGTAATGAACATTTATATAATCCTTGGCCAACGAATCAAGACAAGAGGTGAACCGATGAATCCACCAGTGCAAGACCCAGGCGCTCTGAACCACGGGATCCGAGTCCCGGAATCCATCCGGCTTTATGGGAGGGCCGACAATCTGATCGCCGGACGTACCCACCTGTTCGGAAGGCGTGCCGAACTTCACGCGCAGGGGATCTCGCCCGTCTACAGCCACCGCCAGCAGGGCTGCCGGCTATGGGACGTGGATGGCAACGAGTACCTCGACTTCAACCTCGGCGCAGGCTCGGTCCTTCTGGGACATGCCTTTCCCAGCGTGGTCCGGGCCGTCCAGGAGCAGGCCGCCAAAGGTACCGGGTTGACCGTCAACCACCCCTTGGAGATCGAGGCCGCCGAACTGTTGGCCGAGATCGTTCCCTGTGCCGAGATGGTGCGCTTCTGCAAGGGCGGCGGGGAGTCCGACATGGTGGCCGTCCGCATCGCCCGGGCAGCCACCGGCAGGGACAAGGTGGCCTTTTGCGGCTATCACGGCTGGCACGACTGGTATCTGTCGGCCAATCTGGCCCCCGGCGCGGCTCTGGAAAAACACCTGATGCACGGGATAACCCCCTTGGGAGTTCCCAAGGGCCTGCTGGACACCACCCTGGCCTTTGAATACAACAACCTGGACTCGCTCCGAAATCTGCTGGAGGAAAACCGGGGTGAGGTGGCCTGCGTGATCATGGAGGCGGCTCGCACCTATACCCCCGATCCCGGCTACCTGGAGGGAGTGCGCCGGCTTACTCGGGACCACGGAGTGGTTCTGATCTTCGACGAGGTGGTCACGGGATTCCGCACCGCTCCAGGTGGAGCCCAGGAGTACTACGGGGTCGTCCCCGACATGGCCACCTTCGCCAAGTGCATTTCCAACGGCTTTGCCCTGGGCGCCGTGGTGGGCAAAAGGGAAATCATGGAGGTGGCCCTGGACTCCTTCATCAGCAGCGTCTACTGGGCCGAAGCCACCGGCCTGGCAGCCTGCAAGGCCACCCTGGAGGAATATCGCGCCCGAAACGTCAGCGCGATCATCCAGGACATCGGCCGCAGCTTCATGAAAGGCCTGAGCGCGATTTTCGGGGAGTTGGGGCTATCCTTCCGCATGATCGGACTGCCCTCCTTCCCGGCCATGGTCTTCGAAGGGGTTCCCGCCGAGCAGAACGCCGCCGCGTCCACCCTCTACCTGCAGGAAACCGCCAAGAGAGGTGTGATTGGCGGGCCGGGTTTCATGTTCTGCATCCAGCATTCCCAGGCGGATCTGGATCAGGCCCTGGAGAGGATTGGGGAAGCCCTGGAAGTGGTGGGAAGGGCGGTGGACGAGGGCGATCCGGTCAAGTACCTGGAATGCCCCGTCAAGCAGTCGGGCTTTCGGCGGCTGGTTTAGCCCAAGACAGCCTCAGACAGTCGGCAGCGCCGGAACCACTTCCTCTGCCAGCAGCTTCATGGAACGGCGCCACTTGTCCTCATCGTCCCAGTCCTTGGAGGTCATCAGCAAGGTCCCGAACCCACCGGTCACCTCCCAGACCTCCTCCAGTTGACGAATGCAGTCCTTGACGTTGCCTTTGATGCAGAGGTGCTTCACGGCATACTCCGGAGTCACCTCCTCGTCGGGCACTTCGGGATCGTGCTTGGCCAGGTGAAGCATCTTGGCCGACTTCAACAGCCCCAGAAGGTACTCGAAGGAGCGGGCCACGTTGCCATTCATGAGGTGATCCCAGGCCTCGTCCTTGGACTCGCCCACGTAGACGCTGCGGGAGACTCTCCAGACGTCGCGGCTGGGAGGCGGCTGGCCGGCGTCTTCGGCGCCCCGGCAGTAGTGGAGCCAGTGCTGAGCCGCCGTGGAGTCCGGTATCAGGTTGGTGCTGAGCGGGAGATAACCGCGCTGGCCGGCCATGAAGGCGGCCCGCGAGTCTCCTCGCACGATGCTCATGCCGATGGGAGGATGGGGCTTCTGGTAGGGCTGCAGGATGGTCCCGATCCCCAACTCCTGCCTGGGACTCTGAATCCTGATGCGCCAGAACTTCCCCTGAAAGTCGAAGGGGACTTCCGTTTGCCAGAGCTTGAGGATCATGTCGATGCCTTCGAGCGTCATCAGACCCTGGGTCTGGGGGTCCGGGAGATCGAACAGCTCCCAGTCGGTGGGCACGCCCCCCTGACCGAAGCCGCAATTGAGCCGCCCTTTCGAGAGATGATCCAGCATCGAAAGGCGGATGGCGATGTTGGCGGGGTGATGCTGCGGAACGATCGAAACCCCGGTGCCCAACCGGATCTTGCTGGTGAGGGGCAGAATATGGGCGATGAACAGATCGTTGGAGGGAATGGGTTCCCAGGCCAGCGTGTGGTGCTGGCCGATCCAGGCCTCGGTGAAACCCAGGGCTTCGGCCAGAAGAACGTAATCCACGTCCTCCTGGAAGCACTCGGTTCGGGATTTCTCCGGAGGATGCAGCGGCATCATGAAAGTTCCCAGCTTCATTGAGCGAAACCTCCTGTGGGTCCGGTGTCGGACGGGTGTAAACGCAGCAACTAAGACCCCGGGCGGGCCTTCATGAGACGCACTTCCCGCCGCCTGATGGTGGGTCGTATCTTGCCCACGATCTCGAGCCACTCCGGGCTGCCGTAGTAGGCATCGATGGCCTTTTGGCGCTGTTTCAGGGAAGAGAAGGATCGCATCCAGATGAACTCGTCCTCACGTTCCACGTTCTCCCAGGCCGTGACGAAAGTGACGCCGTACTTCTCCATAAAGGTGCGAGCCACCTTGAAGTACCTCAGGAAGGTGGGCTTGCGCCCCGGGTGAAAGCGGTAGATTCTGAGTTCGTAGATCATTCCGGGGTTCCTTTCTCAAGGGACTCCTCGACAGTGTACTCCTTCAAGGTGCTGGTGCTTCCCCTCATGAAGTCTCCTGGTGCCGGGCCTTAACCCTCCTCGGGCGGTGCTTGGGCAGCGAATTATGTTCCCCTGCCAAAGAGGTGTCAAGGGAGGGGAGGCCGCCTTACCCCCTACCGGGTTACCGGAATTCACCCCTGACCGCCCGCAGGAAAGGAATCTTGCAGTCTTTCTTCGTGGCCCTTCGCCGTCCTTCGTGGCCCTTCGTGGATTCGGGCTCTCCCGCTCCCCTAGTGCAGGTACGCCGAAGGGGCCTCGGCCGCCTTGAGACCGGCGGGCAGCAGCAAGGGGGCCAGCGCCTGGCCGGTATGGGAGCCGGGAATCCGGGACACCTCTTCGGGAGTGCCCTGGGCAACGATCCGCCCGCCCTGTTCGCCACCCTCCGGACCCAGGTCGATGATCCAGTCGGCCGTCTTGATGACGTCGACCTGGTGCTCGATGACGATCACGGTGTTGCCCCGATCGGTCAAGCGGTGGAGCACCTCCAGGAGCCTCTTGACATCCTCGAAATGCAGGCCCGTGGTGGGTTCGTCCAGGATGTAGAGGGTCCGCCCCGTCGCCCTTCGACTGAGCTCCCGAGCCAGCTTGATCCTCTGGGCCTCGCCTCCCGACAGGGTGGTCGCCGACTGCCCCAGGTGGACATATCCCAGGCCGACCTCGCTCAACGTCTGAAGCTTCATGCGGATCGAGGGGACGTTGGCCAGGATTTCGAGCGCTTCGTCCACCGAGCTTTCCAGCAGATCTGCGATGGAGCGCCCCTTGTAGCGGACGGTCAAGGTCTCGCGATTGTAGCGGCGCCCCCGGCAGACGTCGCACTGCACATAGACATCGGGGAGGAAGCTCATCTCGATGCGTCTCAGGCCGTCCCCCTGGCAAGCCTCGCAGCGCCCCCCCTTGACGTTGAAGCTGAATCGGCCGGGTTTGTAGCCGCGCTCGCGCGACTCCGGCAGCGAGGCGTACAGCTCGCGGATGGCTGTAAACAGGCCGGTATAGGTGGCGGGATTCGAGTGGGGCGACCGCCCGATGGGTTGCTGGTCGATCTCGATGACCTTGTCGATCAGAGTGGCGCCGGAAAGACTCCGGTGCCGGCCGGGCTCGGCCAGCGAACCGTGCAGCCGCCTGGCCAGGGCGCGGTAGAGGATGTCATTGACCAGAGAGGATTTGCCGGAACCTGAGACTCCGGAGACGACGGTGAACAGACCCAGGGGAAAGCGCACGTTGATTCCCTTCAGATTGTTCTGGCGGGCGCCCCGGACGACCACGGCCTTGCCGTCGCCCTTCCGGCGGTCTCCGGGAACCGGAATCTCCAGCTCTCCTGAAATGTAGCGTCCGGTCAGGGAACGGGGGTTGTGCGAAATCTCGGCTGCTGTGCCCTTGGCAATCAGATCGCCTCCGGCCTTGCCGGCTCCCGCACCCAGATCGACCACGAAATCGGCCAGGCGGATGGTGTCCTCGTCGTGCTCGACCACCAGCACGGTATTGCCCAGGTCCCTGAGATGCTGCAGCATCTTCAGCAGGCGCCGGTTGTCGCGATGGTGCAACCCGATGGAGGGCTCGTCCAGGACGTAGAGCACCCCTCGGAGCCTGGATCCGATCTGGGTGGCCAGCCGGATTCTCTGAGCCTCACCTCCGGAAAGGGTCGAGGCGGAACGGTCGAGACTCAGATATTCCAGACCCACCGCGCACAGGAACTCGATGCGGTCGATCACCTCCTGCACCACCCGGCCGGCCACGGTTTCTTCCCGGGGGGTCAGCTTGAGGTCTCGGATCACCTGCAGGGTGTTCCCCAGGGGAAAAGCGGTCAGGTCCGCAATGGACAGGCGGGCCACCTTGATGGCCAGGCTTTCGGGCCGCAGTCGCCGGCCCCCGCAGGCCGAGCAGGGTCTGGGGGTCAGAAAGGCTCTCAGCCGCGTCGCATGGGCCTCCTCGTGGTAGCCCCACTCCTTGAGCTGCTGCAGAATGCCCGCTTCCAGAGCTGTCGAGCCCCCGACACCATTCCACACGGCGGTGCGCACCCTGGACGGCAGGCTCTGGTAAGGCAGGCTCATATCCACCCTGAAATGGGAGGCGATTCCCTTGAGAAATCGCCTCGGACTCGCGGGCAAACGGTTGCTCCAGGGGGCCAATCCACCGTTGAGCAGCGACCTGGACGGGTCCGGAACAATCTTGGCCGGATCCAGCTCCAAGCGGGTGCCGAGACCCGAACAGCTCGGGCAGGCTCCATAGCGACTGTTGAAGGAGAAGGTCCTGGGCTCGACCGCCGGGATGGAAATGCCGCAGTCCACGCAAGCCAGCCGCTCCGAATAGAGCCGCTCCGGACCGTTGACCACCGCAATCAGCACGATGCCCCGGGTCAACTTCATGGCGGTCTGAATCGCGCTCTCTACCCGCCGCTCGATGCCGGGCTTGATCAACAAGCGGTCGACCACAACTTCGATGGTGTGGTTCTTGTGCCTTTCCAGGTGAATCTCTTCATCCAGCGGCCTCAGCCGGCCATCGATCCGGGCCCGGACAAACCCCTGGCCGGCCAGGTCCTCCAGGAACTGGCGATATTCCCCCTTGCGGCCGCGCACGACCGGGGCCAGCACCATGATGCGTTCGCCCGGGGGAAGTTCCCGAATCCGCTCCAGAATTTGCCGAATCGACTGGCGGGCGACCAATCGGCCGCACCGGTGGCAGTGAGGGACCCCGATGGAGGAATAGAGCAGACGAAGATAGTCGTAGACCTCGGTGATGGTGCCTACGGTTGAACGGGGGCTGCGGCTGGTGGTCTTCTGCTCGATGGAAATGGCCGGGCTGAGTCCCTCGATGGAATCCACGTCGGGACGTTCCATCTGATCCAGGAACTGACGGGCATAGGCGGACAGCGACTCGACGTAGCGGCGCTGGCCTTCGGCGTAAATGGTATCGAAGGCCAGGCTCGACTTGCCGGAGCCGCTCAGGCCGGTGATCACCGTCAGCCGGCGGCGCGGGATCTCGACCGTGATGTTTTTGAGGTTGTGCTGCCGGGCTCCCCGGACGACAATGCTGTCTAGACCCATGGCGCTCGACCCAGGAGTGAAACAGGGGCTCTATCGAAACCTGCCATCATAGTCCCGGCGGGGAAACACCGTCAAGCGCGGCGCCGGAGGCGGCGACTTTGACTTCGACGCCGGGGGCACCCTACAATTTTTGCGAATGCGAACTTCGGGTTGAATTAAGGGGCGGAAGCAGGAGGCGGAGAATGGGGAATCGTCGGCAAAGGCGCTGGCCATTGATTTTTCCGGCGCTTCTCGCCCTTGTGCCGGTGATCGTCTCGGCCC
>JAPPFQ010000728.1 GCA_028875135.1 Acidobacteriota bacterium | reverse complement strand
TGGGGCAACATCGACCTGCACCACGACCAGCAGACTCTCTATCCCAGGACTCCGGTCACCCGGGGCGGCATCAGCGACCGGCTGCTTTCCGACTATCCCAACATGTATGGGGACCTCTCGGCCAACTCCGGCCTGAACTCGCTGTTGCGGGACGAAGACCATGCCCGCGGCTTCCTGGATCGCCATCAGGACCGGCTGCTCTGGGCCAGCGACTGCCCCGACACCCTGGGCGAGGGAGACGGATGCGTCGGATTCAAGGGGCTGGCGGCCGTGCGGCGGCTGGCGCCCAACCCGGGCGCGGCGCGCAAGATCTTCTACGAGAACGCGGCGCGTTTGCTGAAGCTTTCCTGAAGGCCGAAGGATGCATTTGGGGATGCCGGCGCCTGCAGTCGAGCATCACCTCGTGGGGTAGATATTGGCAGAGATACTGGGCGCTAAAGAAAACCGGTATAGTAATTTGAGTTCATCACTTGGAATGGGCGGCTTCATTGCCAGGATCTAATCGGGCGAAAGACTGGTTGGCGCAGGCCTGCCGTGACTTGGAACAGGCCGAAGATTCCCTTCAGGCGGACCGGCACGAGTGGGCCTGTTTCGCCGCGCAGCAAGCCGCGGAAAAGGCAGTCAAGGCCTTGCACCTGGCGGCCGGCCAGGAGGCCTGGGGACACGTGGTCGCACGTCTGCTTCGGGAACTGCCTGAACGGTTCAAGGCAGGCGACCAATTGGTCGACAAGGGCCGCGTTCTGGACAGCTTCTACATTCCAGCCAGGTATCCCAACAGTCACTCGGAGGGAGCGCCCTTCCATCACTACGGCAAGTTGCAGAGCACTGAGGCTATTGGCTATGCCCGTGAAATCATCGACTTCGTCACTGATCAAATGGCCCGATAGACCGGCGGTGGACCGGGCGATACGGGACTGGGCCGGACAGACCGCCGAGCGCCGCACCGAGGTCTTGCGAATCGGGTACTTCGGCTCCTACGCTCGGGGAGATTGGGGGGTGGGCAGCGACCTGGATGTGCTGGTGCTGGTCCGTCGTTCCTCGACCCCGTTCGAACGGCGGGCGAGTCAATGGCCGGCGGACGAACTGCCCGTGCCGGCCGATGTACTGGTCTACACGCTGCCGGAGTGGGAAGCTCTGGATCCGAAGGGAAGATGGCGCCGGACCCTGGCTGCCGAAGTCGTTTGGGTATATGAGCGGTGAGGCCAAACAACGACCGACGGTTTCAGCTAGCCTCCTGCCCCAAGGGTTCTTGAAGCTTTCCTGAAGTCCGGCCGACGCAGGCCGAAGCCGTCCACCTCCAACCCGTCCCCGCCCGGCCTGTCTACCGGCCCCGGGCGCCACCAAAGCTCCCATGAATATTTCAACCTGCGGGGGACGCCCTCTGAGATCGATCTGGTTGCCGGGTGTGTTCCTGCTGCTCCTGCCGGCCTGTGCCCGCCACCAGGATGCGGCGCCCCGGTCTCCGCAGGAGTCGCTGCAAAGCATGCGGATTCATCCCGGCTTCCGGGTGGAGTTGTTTGCCTCCGAGCCGGACGTGGTGGACCCGGTCGAGATGGCCTTTGACGCCCGGGGACGCCTCTTTGTGGCTGAAATGCTGGATCTCCCCTACGATCCGGAGCCCGGTCAACAGCCCAGAAGCCGAATCCGTCTGCTGGAGGACACCGATGGGGACGGTCGCCCGGACCGGTCCCGCATTTTCGCCGACCGCTTGCAGCAGGTCACCAGCGTGCTCCCCTGGAAGGGCCGCCTGCTGGTCACGGCCGCCCCCGACATCATCTACCTGAAGGACACCAACGGTGACGGTCGCGCCGACAGTCGCGAGGTTCTCTTCACCGGCTTCGCCCTGGTCGACCCCGAGGCCCGCATCACCAACCTCCGCTTTTCCGTGGACAACTGGATCTATGCCTCCAACAACGGCCGCACGGGAGAGATCACCTTCAGCCGCCGGCCCGACGCACCTCCCGTCTCGGTGCAGGGGGCCGACTTCCGCTTTCGCCTGGACCGGAACCTGTTCGAGCCCTCTTCCGGTCCGGGCCAGTTCGGCATCGCCATGGACGACTGGGGGAACCGCTTCATCACCTCCAACACCACCCACGTCCGCCACGTGGTGTTCCCCTGGCGCTACCTGCGGCGCAACCCCTTCCTGGTTGCCGGGAAGCCGGCTCTGGACATCTCCGACCACGGCCAGCCGCTGGTTCGCATCTTCCCGCTCACCCGACCCCAGCGCTGGCGCCGGGTGCGCACCCGCATGCGGCAGCAGCGCTATGAGGACAACAAGCTGGACCGGGTGGAGCACGCCGGAGGCTATTTCAGCGGGGCCGCCGGAGGCACCATCTACGGGGGAGACCTGTTCCCGGAAGCTTACCGCGGCAACCTCTTCACCGGCGACGTCAGCGCCAACCTGGTGCACCGCGACCTGATCCGGCCCGACGGGGTCAGCTACCTGGCCGGGCGCGCTCCCGGCGAGTCCGACCGGGAGTTTCTGGCCTCGACCGACGTCTGGTTCCGGCCCTGCAACTTCGCCAACGGGCCGGACGGGGCTCTCTACATGCTGGACATGTACCGGGAGTTCATCGAGACGCCCGAATCGGTGCCGGAATTCCTCAAGGAGGACATCGACTTCTACAGCGGCGACCGCATGGGGAGGATCTACCGGATCGTACCGCGAACGGCGCCGCCCCGGATGGCAACCCAGGTAAGACTGGCAAGCGAGGATTCCGAGCAGCTTCTCGCCCGTCTTGCCCACCGGAACATCTGGTGGCGTCTCACCGCTCATCGCCTGCTGGTGGAACGGCAGGACCGGTCGGTGGTTCCCGGTCTGGCGGCCATGGTTGCAAGCCACGCCTCTCCCCAGGCCCGACTGCACGCGCTGAACGTCCTGGAAGGGCTTGCGGCGTTGGAGGCGGCCCATTTGCAGTCGGCGCTGGAAGATTCCCATCCGGAGGTGCGGGTGCACGCCGTGCGCTTGAGCGAGCCTTTTCCGGAACTGGACGGAAGGCTGCTCCGCATGGTGGAGGATCCCTCGCTTCGGGTTCGCTTTCAGTTGGCTCTGAGCCTGGGCGAGTTCTCAGGTCCCGGGGTGATCCGGGCGCTGGCCGGGCTGGCCCGCGACCACTCCGGAGATCTCTGGTTTCGTATGGCCGTGCTGAGCTCGGAGGCAGGCTCCTCCGGCGCCATGCTGGAAAGTCTGCTGACCTCTGGGGACTGGCTGGCTCGGGACGACTCCGAAACCATCCCCTTCTTTACCCAACTGGCCTCGGTGATCGGCGCGCGCAACCGGTCCTCGGAAATCGAGGCTCTGCTGGCGAGGGTCTCCAGGGACCGCCTGTTCAGGAAAGAGGAGTGGCTGACGGCTGCCGCCCGGGGCCTGACCCGCGGGCAGAAAATGGCCGGGGTTCCCCGCAGGCAGATTCGCGGCGCCCAGAGGATCACCCGAAGGCTGATGGCGGCCGGCTCCAGTGAGGCCCACCAGGCGGCCCGGGCCATGGTGGTGCAGTTCAGGATGCCCCGGCTGTTTCCCCGCGCCGGCCGGGATGCCCTGGATCCGTCGCTGACGGCCAACCGGCGGGAACTGGCCATTTACGCTCTGGGCAACCACGCCTTCCTGCAGGCGGCCCCCGTCTTCGACCGGCTGCTGGCCGCTCCGCTGGACCCGACGCTGCTGAAGGCGACCTTGGAGACCCTGGATTCCTTCCGGGGGAGCGCGGCCGGCCGACTGCTGGTGCGGCACTGGAAAGCCTATCCGGTGCGGGCTCGCTTCCAGGTGCTGGATCTGCTGCTCGACCGCAAGGAGCGCCTGGGGCTGCTGCTGGAGGCGCTGGAGTCCGGGGCCATCGAGGTGGGCGCCCTGGATTGGGCCCGCAAGGAAAAGCTGCTCAGCCACCCCGACGCCGGGGTTGCAGCCCGCGCCGCCGAGATGCTGGGAGAGGCCGGCAGGGACCGTGAAAAGGCGGTGCGGGCGTACCTGCGGGTGCTGGAGCAGACAGGCAGCGCCGAGGCGGGCAAGGCCGTCTTCCGGGAGCACTGCAAGACCTGCCATCTGCCCGAGAGCGGACCCCGGATCGGTCCGGCGCTGTCGGGGGTGAGCAGCGACACCCGGGTCGAGCTGCTGCAGTCCATTCTTAACCCCGGCCAGGTCATCGAAAGCGCCTACACCAACTACCTGGTGGAAACCCGGGACGGACGGCTGCTGGACGGACTCATCGTCAACGAGACCACCAACAGCCTGACCCTGCGGCGTCCCGAGGCCGAGGATCTCACCCTGCTGAAGGCCGCCGTCGCCGAGGTGCGGGCCTCCAGCGTGTCCCTGATGCCCGACGGATTCGAGGACGGCATCACCCCCCGGCAGATGGCCGACCTGATCGCCTACCTGCAGGGGGCCAACCTGCAATGACCGGCAGAGCTCGCCGGGAGGTTCGATGGTAGATTGCATGCATCAACCATGGGGGTGACTGGCCGAATTTGGGCGGGAAAAGCGTTCTGGAAGGATGCACCTGAATCGCCGCGTACGCGGCTGGGGCAGCGCGGCATTCCGAGGACCCCGGGCTTCCGCCCGGGGCTACCCTAAGCCGCAGCTACGCTGCTCTATAAGGAAGGCTTGTAGCCAGAGTTTTACTTGCCTACCCACGTCAGCCGCAGCTACGCAGCTCTCCCCTAACCCACAACGCTGCGGCTGGACAGGATTTTCTAATGGATTACCCGCATAAGCCAGTCCCGGACCCCAGTCTGGCCACCGCCCGTCCTTCCACTAATGGAAGATTAGGAGCCAGAGTTCCGGCAACAGCCCTCGGCCTCTGCTCAATTTTTGTATGGCTGGCCGCCTGCGCGGCCCCGGAGGCGCCCGTCTACCCGGACAAGCGGGATCTGCTGCACTACCTGGACCGCCAGGGCAGGCCGCATCCCATCGAGGGCCGCACCCACTGGGACATTCGCCGAATCCACACCCTCCAGAACATGCAGAAGGTGATGGGGCCGCTTCCCCGGCTTCCCGACGACCCGCTGGAGGTCCAGGTCCTGGAAACCGAGAGTCTGCCGCAAGTCGAGCGGCGGAAGATCACCTTCGTCAGCCAGGTGGTGGAGGGGAAACCGGACCGGGTCCCGGCCTATCTGCTGATTCCCGATGGGTTGCCGGAGAGGGAAACCAGTCCCGCCGTCCTTTGCCTCCACCAGACCACCGCCATCGGCAAGGCCGAACCGGCGGGGCTGGGCGGCAAGACCGACCTGCACTACGCCCTGGAACTGGCCCGGCGGGGCTACGTCACCCTGGCGCCCGATTACCCGGGGTTCGGAGACTACAAGATCGATCCCTATGCCATGGGCTACGCCAGCGCCACCATGAAGGCCATCCTCAACCACCGGCGGGCCATCGACCTGCTGCAATCGCTGCCGGTAGTCGACCCGAACAGTATCGGCGTCATCGGGCACTCCCTGGGCGGTCACAACGCCCTCTTCCTCTCGGCCTTCGAGCCGCGGGTGGCGGCGGTGGCCACCAGTTGCGGCTTCAATGCCTTCCGCCACTACTACGGGGGCGACCTGAAGGGCTGGAGCCACCGGGGGTACATGCCGCGCATCGCCCGACTCTACGGGAGCGATGCCGCCCGCATGCCCTTCGACTTTACCGAGGTGCTGGGCATCCTGGCTCCCCGGCCCGTCTTCATCTCGGCCCCGGAGGGAGACCACAACTTCGCCGTTGCCGGCGTCAGGGAATGCATGGAAGCCGCCCTGCCGGTTTACCAACGTCTGTTCCATAGCCCCGACCGGCTGGTAGCCAGGCATCCCAAGGTCGGCCACGAGTTTCCCGACGCCGTGCGCCGGGAGGCCTACGAATTCTTCGATCGGTGGTTGTCGGGGGAGTACGAATGATGAGTGATGAGTGATGAATGATGAATCATGGTCTGTTCCTGTGTATGAGCGTTTTTGCACTTGTGACCAGTTTGGCCGAAAACTCGTCTGGCTCCCTTGGCTGAAACAAACGAAAAAGAGAGTGATCCACAAAGGACCACGAAGAAACACTGGAAAGCGGAGGACTGTATGCACCGTCGAGACCTGTTGCGAACCGCGCCTTTCCTGCTTGCCGGAACCCTGGGATCCCACATGGGGGCTCGCGTCGGCCGCTCAGAGACTGAAGGCCTGTCCCGAATGCGGATCGCCATCTGCGCCTACTCCTTCAGGACGCCGCTGGGATCGAAGGCCCTGACCTATGCGGACCTGGTCCACATGGCGGTCGAGCAGGAGATCGACGGACTGGACCTGACCGTCTACTGGTTTCCCAACACCGAAGACGATTTTCTGCTGCCCTTGAAGCGGCTGGCCTATCGGAACGCGGTGGAGATCTACAGCATCTCGATTCGGACCAACCTCTGCCGCCCCACGCCACGGGAGCAGGCTCGCGAGCTTCAGGAGATCCGCAAGTGGATTGAAGTGGCCCACACGCTGGGCGCCGGGCATATTCGCATCTTCGGCGGGGACGCGCCCGAGGGTGCCGGCCTGGACCAGGCGGCCGGCTGGGCGGCTTCAGTGCTTGCCCGGGCGGCGGAGGAATCGGGCAAGCGAGGCGTGATCCTGGGTCTGGAAAACCACGGCGGCATCACCGCCAGAGCCGAGACGATGATCGGAATCCTGGAGAAGGTGGACTCTCCCTGGGCGGGCATCAACCTCGACACCGGCAACTTCCTGCAGGATCCCTACGGGCAGATCGAGGCCTGCGCCCCCTACGCGGTGAACGTGCAGGTCAAGACACAGGTTATGGCCCCGGGGGGCAAGCCGGTTCCGGCCGACTGGGGCCGGATCCTCCAGATTCTGGCTGCCGCCGGCTATAAGGGCTACCTGGCGCTGGAGTACGAGGGCGAGGAGGACCCGGTCACCGCCGTACCCCGCTACCTGCGGGAGCTGAAGGCCTTGGCGGCCCGCTTCGGCGCCTGAGGGCGGTCTCCAATGCTCCGGCGATCCCGCTTACGGCCCCAGGAGTCGTGAGCCAGGTTCAGAGCTGCAAGGGTCGTTCGGACTGCAGGCAGAAGAACTTGCGCACCGTCTCCTCGATGGTCCAGACCGACCTGAGCCCCTCGTTGAAGTGCAGCATCTTTCCCGGCACAATCGGACAGCACTTCCCGTCCTCCGAGCGAATCTCACCCTTTCCGGCCAGGACGTAGATGGTCTCGTTCCAGGTGTACTCCCATCGAAACCGGCCGGGTTGACTCTGCCAGATTCCGCTGCAGGAGGTCTTGTCCTCGGTTATGAAGACCAGGGCTCCCAGGGCGTCGGGGCTGCCCCCCAGAATGTTGCTTGCCGGAAGCGGCCAGGGGTCCAGCTTCAGGTCGTCCCAGGCAAAGGTGGATAGTGGTTCCATGGTTCAGCCTCCCTTTTCAGACCGGCGATTGCAGGTTGTCGCCGCATGCCTGCAATTATGGCCAAAAAGGGGCTGAATAACACTATTCGCCTGGAGGGAAGTTTGAGGGCAGCCGAATGGGCGGCTCGAAAAAGACGCCACCCGGCTGCCGTGCGTGAGGGATTGGAGGCGATCCCGAATTCGTTCATTAGGAGGATCGCCCCAATTTCCGGACCGAACCGGCTACTCCACGCCTAAGTTCCAGCGCATCCCGATGCGTAAGCCACGACCGGGGTCGGCCCGATAGTAGGTAGGATTGGGACTGTCGAGGTTCGAATCGGTCGAGTCGAAGAGGTTGTCGACCAGTCCGAACAGCTCGAGCCCGGCTCCCAGAGGCTTGGCGAAGTACCAGTCCCAGATCTGGTAGGCGTCGGCGACCAGGGTGGCGCTCCGGCCGACGATGGGCCACTTGCCCAGGTAGGTGCCGCGGAAGTTGGTGCGCAGGCCTCCCAGCCGATCGGTCGACCACCACACCCGGAAATTCCCGTGGTGCTTGTGACGTTGGCTCAGAAAGGCTCCGGTCTCCTTGTCCCTGGCCTCGAGATAGGTGTAGCCGGTGGAGACCAGCAGGTTGTTGGTCAGTCGCAGCTCGATCTTGTTCTCCAGCCCGGTGGTGTATACGTTTTCAATGTTCCGGTAGAGATAGGTCAACCGGTTCAATCCCGGACCGAATGCCGAATCAATGTTGAACTCCGAAATCAACCCCTCGAGTTGTGCAGGCGTCCGCGGTCTCCCCAGCAACTGGGTGTCGATCAGGTTGGTGATCCCGTTCCGGAACCAGGTGGAACTGAACTGCATCCGCTCGGTGATGTTACTGTCGAAGCCCACTTGGGTCGTTGACGAGGATTCCGCTTCCAGGGTCGGATTGCCGATGATCTGATAAGTGCCCGAAGTGGTGAGAAAGCGGTAGTAGAGCTGCCCCAGGTCCGGAGCGCGGAAGCCATGTCCGTAGGAAGCTCTCAGGCGGAATTTGTCGGAAGCCCGAAACAACATGCCGATTCTGGGAACGGCGTGGGTCCCGAAGGCCGAGTGATGGGTCACCCGGCCCCCGACCGTCAGGCTGAGCCGAGGATGCGCCTGAATGCGGTCCTGGAACCAGGCGTCCACCATGCGGACCGACTGTCCGGCGTTGTCGCCAAGCAGACGGTTGTATCCGCGGTACTCGTTGCTGGTCACGTCGATGCCTCCCTGGAGAAGCTGCCGTCGGCCCAGAACGTGAGAAAGGTTGGCGTCGAACCGGTAGAGGCGTTCGTTCAGGTTGGCGGTGTCATCGATGGTCCCCGGAATACGAGCAAGATCCACCACCGAGTTCTCGTCGTACTTCCCGTAGTAACCGCGGGCCTGCAACTGGGTGAACGGGGACAACCCCGCGTTCAGGGTCAAGCCATAGTTGATGGCGCTGTCGTTGGTGGTGGTGGACTGACTTCCGGATCTTCCGGAGTACACGCTGATCTCGCGGTTGTCGAATGCGTTGGCCAGAAAGCTGAGGTCCACGGTGTCGGTGATGTCACGTGTGATCTTCGCCATGGTGTCGTACCTGCGGTACCCCGGTCCGGTCGTGTCGTAATTTTGGGGCGTCAGGTCGTAGGGGTTGCGCTTGTGGCGCTCGGCGGAGAAGAACCCCGTCCAGTCTTCGTGGACAAATCCCGCGTCGACGCGATGGTCGGCGGCGCCGCGGGATCCGATGGAGCTGCTCAGGTTGGCATCGAACTTCTGGCGGGGTTCCCGCGTGATCATGTTGATGACGCCCGCGATGGCGTCCGATCCGTAGAGAGCCGAGGAGGCGCCCTTGACGATCTCCACCCGGTCGAGACGATTGGTCGACTGCCGATTCATGTTGAGGATGCCGCTTTTGACTCCTCGCGCCCCCACGATCGGAAACCCGTCGATCAGGATCAGGGACTGCCTGGAGTCCACGCCCTGAATCTGCGTTCCGGCCCTGGAGCCCGGTGACCTGTCGGTACGGGTCACGATTCCCGTCTCCTCGGACAGGATGTCGCTCACACGTTCGTATCCGGAATCCAGCAACTGGCTTCGCGCGATCAGGTCCACCTTGGTGACCGAATCCTCCCGCAATTCCTCTTCGCGAGAGCCGGTCACGATAATGGACTGCGTCAGGATCGCCGGAGCCAGTTTCAGCACCAGGGGACCACTTGCGCTGCCGGTAAGGTCGACCGTCTCGGATGCCGTCTGGAAGTCGTTCACCGCCGCGCTGACCCGGTAACGGCCCGCCCGGACATCCAGCGAGAACTCGCCCTGGGAGTCGACCTGCCGAGAAACCTCCAGTCCCGTCTCCAGGTTCTTGACGAAGACGGTGGCGTCCGGGAGCGGTGCGCCGGAAACGTCGAACACGCCCCCCGCCAGCGTGACCCGGTCCTGGGCATGCGCGTTCAGCGGGCCGATCGCCAGCAGTGACAGCACAGCCAGAACCGATAGCAGATTAAGGTTTTTTCGTCTCATGAAGTATTCCCCCTATTTCAATTCGTTGCCTGCTTGTTGTCTCTCGTTGCTCGCGTCGTGGCCGTGATACGGCGCTATCCATCGCTTGCTTCCTTCAGCAGTTCAATGTCGTGCCATTCAATCAGCAGGGTGCTGGTTCGCCCCTTGCCAGTCCGGATCACGTGCCGGGAATGAGGGAGATAGTTGCTGCCGATTTCCTGGAAACGAGTGATGTAGGTCCAGGCCTCGCGGATCGAGCCGGAGTCGTTGTCCACCACGACTGCGAACACGTGTCGTGGCAGATACTTTCCGGAAGCCGCCGTCCTTGTCTCCAGAACCGTCAGCACCCGTCGGAATTCCGGCATCGTTCGGTCGACCTGGAGGATCTGACGGTCCTTGATG
>JAPPFQ010000237.1 GCA_028875135.1 Acidobacteriota bacterium | reverse complement strand
CTGCTGGGCGTAGGCGAACTTGCGGACATAGCCGTTGTCTCCCAGCATGAGCACGGCCGCCTGCAGGCCGTCCATGTACTCCACCAGGAAAACGTGGGGGGAGTCCACCTTGCCGGGGTCCAGCCTGGAGGGTCCGGCTTCGATGCTGCGCAAGGCGGCATTGGCCAGGGACATGGACCACTTTCCGGCATCTCCGGCCCGCCACACCTCCTCGCCCGAAAGGCACTGCACCGAGCGGACGCCGGTCTCGCCTCCCTGGCGCCGCTCCACTTGGCTCTGCAGCACTTCCAGGGCGTGGAACCCGTATCGCTCCACCATGTGGAAACCGATCACCAGCGCCCGGTCGATCTTCCGGCCCAGGGGATGTTCCCAGTTGGGCCGGCGCCAGACCACCGGCAGGGCCGAGGCGGCCCACAGGGGTATCCCCAGCTCCCGGGCGGTTTCGTACATCCAGCGGGCATGGTCCCAGCGGTAGGAGAGGTGCTTGTCATTGAAAACAGGCACCGGCCGGCCCACTTCTCCGATAACCCCCGCGATCTGCTCGAAGAAATAGCGGCGCGGCAGCATCTCCTGTCCCAGCCTGGACACGGGGTAGTCCCCGTGCTCCCCGATCAGCAGGACCCCGTCCACCGCCAGCTTGTCGCCACCCAGGGTCAGCGCCGCCCGGATGCTTTCGTAGACGGGAATGTCGAACTCGTGGGCCAACTGGCGGCCGACGTCCCGCCGGTGAATCTGGTCGATGTAGATCGAGGCGATGCTGGTCCGGGGCGGAACCAGGCCGTCGTCGGTCGGAAACCCCCGCAGGAACTTGTCCACGATCACGCCGGCGTGGCTGTTGGGGAAGAAGGTGGTGACGACGGCGGCGATTTTCGGGAGCGGTTTGGAGCCCTGGGCCGGCCCCGTGGCTGCGGGGCGAGAGGGATCGGGCGGCGGTTCCTGCTCGGCGGGGCCGGAGCAGGCGGCCCCCAGCAGCACAAAGGTCGTGGCCAGGCTGAGCAGGAGGCAGCGGGAAGCCGGAACGCAAGGGGACAAACGTATGGGGCGGACGGAAATGGGCAAGAAGGATATCGTCAGTCAGGTAATCCGGGGATCGGGTGTTGTCGTGTGCTGCCCGCCCGCCGAGCCAAGAGGGCGGTGGCGGCTCGACAGGCCCGGCAGCTTCCAATCGGCGGATGCTGCCGGCTTGGGCAGGGGTTTCCGGATCAGACCAGCTCGTGGACGGGCTGACCCTGCTTGTCGCCGATGGCGTTGGCGATGTAGATGGGCCGGCGCCCCGGACCCAGGTAGGTCTTGGTGTAGTCGATGCCCAGGGCCTTGTAGACAGTGGCGAAGAGGTCTCCGATGGTGACCATTCGCTCGGCCACGTAAGCGCCCCGCTCGTCGCTGGCTCCCACGACCTGGCCTCCCTTGATGCCGCCGCCTCCCAGCGCCACAGACCAGCAGTGGGCCCAGTGGTCCCGGCCCCGCCCCGGGTTGATGTTGGGGGTGCGGCCGAACTCGCCCATCACCAGAACGACGGTGGATTCCAGCAGGCCCCGCTGATCCAGGTCTTCCATCAGCGCCGAGAGTGACCGGTCCAGGGGTGGAACCAGGACGTTCCTCAAGTAGTGGTCGTTCTTGTAGTGGGTGTCCCAGTTGTGTCCGTCGGCGGGATTCCAGCCGTCGACGGTTACGAAACGGCAGCCTGCCTCGACCAGCCGGCGGGCCAGCAGGACTCCCTGCCCGAAGCGGTCGGTCCCGTAGGTTTCCTTGGTCTTGGTGGATTCGAGCGAAACGTCGAAGGCCTTCCTGACGGCCGGGGAAGTGATCAGGCTCAGCGCCCGTTCGTCAAAGGCATCCACCATGCCGAAATTGGCGGCGGCCTCCATCATGCGGTAGCGCTCGTCCACCAGGTTCAGAAAGGAGTGCCGAGCCTGCAGGGCTTCGACCGAGATCTCTCCGGGAAGCGTTAGATCGGCCACCTTGAAATCCTTGCCGTCGCTGATCCGGTCCGACGATGTCAGGGTCAGCGGTTCGTACATCGGGGAGATGAACCCGGCGCTGCGACAGTTCAAGCGGCCGCGGCTGGTGGTCACGTAGGCGGGCATTTCGTTGCGCTGGCCCAACTCCCTGGCCACGATCGAACCCACGCTGGGGAAGCGGGTGGTGGTGGTGGGGAGATGGCCCGTCATGGAGTAGTAGCTGCCTTCCGAGTGGGCGTTGGACTCGCTCTTCATGGAGCGGATGATCGAGAGCTTGTCCATGTGCCTGGCCACCTTCGGAAGGATCTCCGATATCTGGACGCCGGGCGCATTGGTGGAGATGGGATTGAACCCGCTGTTGCCCTTGACGTCCCAGGTATCCAGGTGGCTCTGGCCCCCGAACATCCAGATCATGATGCAGGACTGGGCCTTGGCCTTTGGGTTGGTGTCGGCCATCAGGCTGGACAACTGGAAATAGTCGCTGAGGCTGAGGCCCATGTAGCTGAGTGCGCCTACTTTCAGGAAAGCCCGCCGCCCTGGCAGATGCGATCCGGCGCTTGACGTGTCGACCCGTCGTTTCATGGTGATCTCCCCTAGAGTTACGGATACAGGGTAAGTTAAATCCAGACCCGCCTGCTGTCAAGGAGAATCGGAGAATCGGGATCTAAATGGACTGTCCCTGGGCGAGCGTCCGGCAATCATTGCATCGCCCCGCGCTTCAACCACATAGGCGCCGGTGTTGCCCGTCTCCCCTTCCCCGCCCTGCCTTGGCCCCATGCTAGAATGCAGATATCTATCGGGAACTCCAGACTGTTGTCCCCGGGTCCGCAGGACGGCAGCGAAACCGTTCCCGTGGCATCCCTTCTTCACCGGGCAAGCACGAACTCCGCGTTGACGGGAGATGCCCTCAGGCAACCGGCATGAGCCAGGACAAGCAACGCAAAAAAAGCGGAAAATTTTCCCTTTCCTCGCTCCAGTACGTGTTTCGACACATCATCTGGCCGCGCCGGAAGCTGGTGATCTTCGGGGTGATCCTGATCATTGTGAACCGCTTCTCGCGCCTGGTTCTGCCGGGGTCCACCAAGTACCTCATGGACGACGTCATCGGAAAAGGCGACACGGGCCTCCTCCAGATTTTGCTGCTTAGCGTGGGAGCCGCCCTGTTCGTTCAGGCCGTCACTTCCTTCGTGTTGACGCGCCTGTTGAGCGTGGAAGCCCAGCACATGATCTCCATCTTGCGGGTCGACGTTCAGCGGCACGTGATCCAGCTACCGGTGCGCTACTTCGACAACACCAAGTCGGGCGAGCTGGTTTCGCGGATCATGCTGGACGTGGAGGGAGTCCGCAATCTGATCGGCACCGGTCTGGTCCAGATGTTCGGCGGCATCCTGACCTCGGTGGTGGTCTTCTTTCTGCTGCTGGACCTCAGCCCCCAGCTCACCCTTTACGTGGTGGTGCCGCTGGTTCTGTTCGGCCTGATTTCCCTGAAGGCCTTCGGGTACGTGCGCCCGATTTTCCGGGAACGGGCCAAGGTCAATGCCGACGTTACCGGTCGCCTGACCGAATCGCTGGGAGGGATTCGGGTGATCAAGGGCTTCAATGCCGAGCGGTCGGAGGTTGCGGTCTTCAAGAAGGGCGTGGAGCGAATCTTCGACAACGTCAGGAAGACCCTCACGGCCACCAGCCTGGTCACCAGCGCGGGCACCTTGCTGATCGGGTTGCCGGCGGTCAGCATCATGTGGGTGGGGGGGTCGATGGTGGTCGAGGACGAGATGACCCGGGGAGACCTGATGGCCTTCATCGCCTACCTGGCGTTCCTGGTGGCTCCCCTGATCGAAATGGGGAATATCGGAAGTCAGTTCACCGAGGCCTTCGCCGGCCTGGACCGCACCAGGGAGCTGATGAGCGTCCCCAAGGAAAGCGAAAACCCGCTTCGCACCCGTCGGCTGGAAGACGTGAGAGGGCGCCTGGTCTTCAAAGGGGTCCACTTTTCCTACCAGGAGGGCACCGAAGTTCTCAGCGACATCTCCTTCGAGGCTCCTCCAGGGTCGGTCACCGCCCTGGTGGGCAGCTCGGGTTCCGGCAAGACCACCATCGCCGGATTGGCCGCAAGTTTCCTGACGCCCGACAGGGGCGTGGTGGAACTGGATGGAATCGACCTTTCCCGGGTGACCCTGGACAGCTATCGGTCCCGGCTGGGCGTGGTCCTGCAGGACGACTTCCTCTACGAGGGGACCATCCGGGAGAACATCCTGTTCGGCCAGCCCAAGGCCTCCGAGGCCGACCTGCTGAGCGCGGTGAGGGCGGCCCACGTCAAGGAGTTTGCGGACCGGCTGGAGGACGGACTGGACACCCTGATCGGAGAGCGGGGGGTCAAGCTCTCAGGTGGGCAGCGCCAGCGGGTGGCCATCGCCCGGGCGCTGCTGGCAGACCCCAGAATCCTGATTCTGGACGAAGCTACCTCCAACCTGGACACCGAGAGCGAAATCTTCATTCAGGAAAGCCTGAACGAGCTGATCCGGGGGCGCACCACCCTGGTCATCGCCCACCGCTTGAGCACCATTCGCAAGGCCGACCAGATCCTGGTCATCGAGAACGGCAGGATCGTGGAGCGGGGGACCCACGATCAGCTCATCGCCAGCCAGGGCCGCTACCACAGGCTCTACACCTACCAGGCGCGGATTTGAAGCGAGGGAGTTGATCCGCCGACCTTGGCGAAGAACACCAACTTCAGGAGCCGCCGAACCTGAAGGCGTAGAGATCGGCATCCTTCAGCACCACCCGCAGGCGGATGGGTCTTCCCGCCAGAGTGCCCAGGTCGGAGCCGCCTTTCCAGGCCACGGCACCGTCGATGCGATCCCCGAAAATCTCCGGCGATTCGGCCAGGCTGAAGCCCGGAACCGGCCGGCCGGCGGAATCCTGAATCTCCACCTGCACGCTGCCGGCGGCCGAAGTGGCGTAGTTCAGGGCCAGCTCCCGGCCTTGAAAGACCAGCGGCCGGGTCACCAGTTCCCCGCCGCTCAACCCCGCCCGGGCCGAGACGAAGCCGTCCATCCGCAGGGTGTAGCGCCGCAGCCGCGAAGCCTTTCCGTTGGCGGTCCAATACCCGCCCTCATTGACATAGAGCGACAGTTCGTCCGGCTTGTCGGCCGATTCCGCCGGGGTCGCCAGCAAACCGTAAGCAGGAAAGGAAGCGGGATAGATCCAGCGCTCCTTGCGGGGGCCGGGGCGGATGAAGGCCTCGCCCCAGCGCTTGAAGGAAAGGCCGTCCCGGCTGCTCATGAACAGGGTCTCCGAGATGGAACCGTAGCGGTAGGAAGGATGTTCCGTAATCGGCAGCCCCTCTTCAATCTCGCGCCCGGCCATGAACCGCCCCGGAAACCCCACCAGCAGATGGGGAGACCGGAAATAGGGCCGGACCTGGTTGAGGTAGAGCTGTTCGCGGGGAGCCCCGGGGTACTGGAGCCAGCGGGGTTCGCTCCACTCGAGAAAATCCGGAGAGGTGCAGGTCATGACGTCCCGGGCCGGCCCCGCAGGGTCGAGTCCCAACTGCGGCCCCTCGGGGCGAATCTCGTCGTTGGGGCCGCGTATTTCCCGGTAGTAGGCCCGGTAACCTTGCCGCGCACCGTCCCAGAAGGCCACGTTCTGGGAATCGAACTTGCCCCGGGTGATCACCGGCATATCGCTCATCTTCCGCCAGCGGATCCCGTCGGGGGAGGCGAAGGCGTAGAGTCCGCGTGGATCGCTCAAGGCCGCCAGGGCCTTGTAGCGTTCGTCGGGCTTGGCGGCAGGGTTGGTGTCCTTGAAGGGAACGAAGGTGTTGGAGATTTCCCCCGTAAGGATGATGTTGTTCCTCTTGGAACCCCGGAACTCCACCAGTCCCAGCTCCGGCCTCATCCAGCGGATTCCGTCCCGGCTTTCGGCCAGGCAGACCGACAGGGTCGGCTGCTTGCCGATCCCCGGCCAGGCGGCTGCCCTGTAGTACATGCGGTAGCGGTCTCCGTCGCGAAACAGGGTGTTGTATCCGGAATAACCGCCCTCCCAAGGCCGGTCATGGGTGAAGACCACCTCCCGTTCCACCGGCGACTGCAGGCGCAGCTCGAACGTTCCGCCGGTCCGCTCGATCAGGGCGTCGTCCACCAGGAGCTGGCGCCGCGACCCGATCTCGATGGGCGTTTCCGGCTGTGGGGCGCATCCGCTCCAGAATGCACCCAGGGCGGTGAGGCACAACAAAGCTGGAAGGAAGTTAGCCATGAAAGCGAACTCACAACGACGGCTGGTCGTCCCCATCGACTGTTCTGCGCACGTCGTTCATTTGTTCAAAACAACTACATTCAAGGGTTGATTCACATCCACGTGTCTGGCCACGTCCAGCACCTCTACGTAGCACGGGTTGAATCTTGCCCCGCACTCCGAACCTTGCGCTCGCATGACCGGTTGCACCGTGCAGGCCCCTTGAAACGCCAGCATCGCCAGCGACACTGCGATTACGCCGAACACCACCCGGCTATACCAGTCCGCCAAGAATCCGTCTATTCTGGTTGTCATCACTCCCTCCCTTGTGCAGAAATGCTGAATTTCTTAGCCCATTGCAAAATTCGTCGTTCCCCTATTCACGTCCTAATCGTTGCTCGCCCCTTCCTCTTCGCCGATTCCCAGAGCCGTGGCCGCGTTCCTCCAGAAGAGACCCTCGACTTGGTCCTTCGAGAGACCGGCGATCTCGGCCGCGAACTTCATGGAGAGGAGCTGCTCGTAGACCGCCAGGATGGGCCGGCCGTCGCAGTGGGGAAACTGAAGGTCGCCCCGGTCGGCATCGTAGTGCTCCCAGGCTCGCCCCAGGGCGGCGTAGTGGCCGTGGAAGAAGGCCGCCCCCACGCCGTCTGAGCCCCAGAAGACTCGCCGCGTGTCCTCCTTGGTGAGCAGGGAGATGTAGGGCCGGGGGTCGGTCACCGCCGAGGTGTCGTAGTGGATGTTGGGCATGTCCCTGAGCCGTTCCACCGCCTCCTGCATGGGCCAGTAGGTGAAGCTGCGGGCGCAGTGGGCCAGCAGCCACTTGAGGTTGGGATAGCGCTTGGTGGTGTACTCCTCCAGGTCCTGCAGGTTGAGATGGTCGGCGCAGCCGTGAAAGCGGGACAGGTGCATGGTCACCCACAAGCCGTGGTGGTTGGCGAACTCCATCTGCTCGTGGGGCAGAAACTCATGGATGCGGCACTGGGCGATGTCCCCCGTGACCGAGTGGGTGCGGTAGGGCTTCAGGCCGACGAACTGGGGGTGCTTGAGGTCCCGCTCGATATCCGCCAGCTTGCAGGAGGGCGTCACCAGGCGGTTGTGGCGGACGCCGGGCACCCCGTCGATCTCCCTGCGGTTCAACTCCACGTGCCTGGCCACGTCGGTTCCCGGGAAGGGGTGCCCCAGGATGAGGTACTGCATGCGCCGGCCCGGGTAGAGGACCTCGGCCCATTGATTCAGGGTCTCCAGGTCGTTGTCCTCCTTCTTGAGCGAGTCCGGGTCCACTCCGGTGACGGCGGAGCGCCAGAAGCAATGGATGTGGGCGTCCAGGATTCGGGAAGGAACGAAGTCCGCCAGTTCCTCCTCCCAGACCTGCCGGTCGCAGTCGCGGTAGTCGATGTTTGCTTGAGCCATGGATTTTCCTCCCGGATCACGGTAATTTCGGACGATTCTAAAACAAGTTGCTCATTCCTCTCTACCCTTGACGTCCCCCGGAGCGGCGCAGGATCAGGCTGGCCGCCATGGCCACCGCCACCAGCACCAGGTGGCCGAGAACTCCGGTCAGCCACAGGCTGAGAGTGCAGTTGAAGCTCCCCAGATCGAGGATGGGCTGGGCGCTTCCCGGCAGTCTTACCTGGGTCAGGGTGGCCCAGGCGGTAAACAGCAGGCAGGCCAGGATACCCAGGTAGGCTCCCCCGGCCAGCGTCCAGCGGAACAGCATGCCCAGGGCGAACAGTCCCAGGATGCCTCCGGTGAAGATCATGGTCATGGTGAGGGAGAACTCGACCAGGGAGGCGCTGTCGATCCGGGTCCACTGCAGCGCCAGCAGAATGGAGGCGGCGCCCAGGCCGACGACGGAGACCCTGCCCGCCAGCAGCCTGAGGCTCTCGGAGGCGCGGGGGCGCAGCTTGCCGAAGAAGTCGTTGACCACCACCGTCGCCAGCGAATTGAGGTCCGAGTCCAGCGAGGACATGGCCGCGGCGATGAGGGCGGCCAGAACCATGCCCTTGAGACCCGCCGGGAAGTGGGTGCTGACGAAGTGGGGAACGATGCGGTCCTTGACCGCCATGACCTCCGGCGGCACCACCTCGGCGCTGAACTGGTAGTAGGACCAGAGGAGGGCTCCCAGAAGCATGAACAGCAGCCACACCGGCACGCAGGCCCCCGCTCCCATGACGGCGCCGCGGACGGCTTCCCGATCGGAGCGGGCCAGCAGGTAGCGCTGCACGTTGTGCTGGTTGCAGCAGAAGGACTGGAGCCAGGCGACTATCGAGCCAAGAATCAGAAGCCACTGGTTGTTCTGGGTGGCGTCCCATTGCCAGCGGCCGATCTCGAACTTGCCTCCCTCCCAGGCGGCAGAAAGAATCTGCGAAGGACCGGCATCGGAACCGAACAGGATGAGCAGGATGCAGAGCAGGCCTCCGCCCACCAGGAAGACGCCCTGAACCACGTCGGTCCAGACCACGGCCTGGATGCCGCCGATCAGGGTGTAGAGCACGGTTATGGCGCCCAGAATCAGGATCACTCCGGTGACGTCCCATCCGGTCAGGACGGCCGTGGCCAGCGCCAGAAAGTAGTAGGTGACGCTGACGTCGGCCACCCGGCTGACCAGAAAGGTGGCGGCGCCGTAGGCTCGCGCGGGATAGCCGAACCGCTGCTGCAGGTATTCGTAGGCCGTCATGCGCACGTTGTGCCGGTAGAACACCACGATGCGCCGGGCCAGCAGCAGCATCACCACCAGCGGCACCAGGTGGGCGGGAATCAGGAACATGTTGTCGTGGAACACGTTTCCCGGGTGTCCCACGAAGGTGGCGCTCCCGCAAATGGTGCCCAGGATGGAGAAGGCCACCACCCAGCCCGGAACGCTGCGCGCCGCCAGAAAGTAGTCCTCGGTGGTCTTTTGCCGGCGGGAAAAGTAGACCCCCAGCAGAGCCACTCCGCTCAGGTAAACCACGACGATGCCGGTATCTATGGGAGCCATGGTGAAGGGTCGCTTGGGCGGAGGGCTATCGGATTCCGTTGAGAAACGCGAGCTGGCGGTCGTAGTGAACGCAGCCGTCGGCAGTGCTGGAATCCACTGGCTGCCCGGTTGCCACCTAATCTATATCGGATGCTGGTGGACTGTTCAACCCAGCTTGCCGGGTAACCGCTTGGTTCTTGACAGAGCAGGCGCACCGGATAGAATTGCATGTAGACACGTTGTAGATATAGGGCGGGTGATGAGAGTCGAGTCGGAAATCAAAAAGTGGGGTAACAGCCTGGCGCTGCGTGTAACCGGGATCATGGCCGAACTGCCCAAGTTCAAAGTTGGAACCAAGGTTATTGTCGATGTCACGGACGAGGGGTTAACGGTCAAGCCTGCGACTCCTGAGGAGAAAGGATTTCGTTTCCCCTATAGCGAGCAGGTGCTTCTGGCCGATATGACCCCGGAGAAGGCCCACGCCGATGCTCTGGCTGAACCGGCAGCGTCCGAGTTTGGAGACTAGATGGCGTTCAAGCGGTACATCCCGGAACGCAGGGATGTGGTGTGGCTCGATTTCGAACCGACGCGGGGATCGGAAATCGGTAAATACCGGCCTGCATTGGTGCTTAGCAGTCGAGAGTACAACCGAAAGACCGGCTTGCTGATTTGCTGCCCGATCAGCACCAGCATTCGCGGCGCCGCTACTGAAGTGCCAATAACCAATCTCGGGAAACCATCCGTAATCGTGGCGAGCTTGATTCAGACCCTTTCCTGGAAAGATCGCAGTGTCAAGAAAATCGTGTCCGCGGATCAAGAAAATTTCCGCCAGACCCTATTGAGGCTCCTCCCGCTCATTGGAGCGACGGAGATCATTGAGGAGTCGATGCAACATTGACGTCCCCGCAGCATCGACTGCATCCCGCTACCTGAAGAATTCTTTAAATCAGCCGATGCTTCCGCAAGGAGTCCGTTCGAGTGAGAGTCCTTAGCGCCGCCCTCCTGGCATCCCTGGCGATCGGCGCCTGCGGCAGTTGGGTGTCAGCCCAAACTCCGCCGTTGGAGTCGGACTGGCTTTCAGTCATGCGCCGCAAGGCCGAGCAGGGGGACGCCGTCGCTCAATTCATGCTTGCGAACAGGTATGAGA
>JAPPFQ010000139.1 GCA_028875135.1 Acidobacteriota bacterium | reverse complement strand
CCGGCAACAGCGACTCCCTCGATCTAAGGCAGGCGCGCCTCCCCTCGACTCTACAGTACTTTAGTTTTGGTAGGTTGTTTTGTGGTATTATTACCTCATGAGCTTCAGGCAACATCTCCTCGACCTCATCGATCGTTGCGGCGATTCCGACCGCCACCTCTCCATCCTGGCTACCGGCAGCTCCGATACCGTCCGCAACATCCGCCGTGGCTCCTCTCCGCGCCTGGATTCCCTGGAAGCCATCTGCCGCGTCCTCGGCCTTCGGCTTCAAACAGCCACTCTGGATAACCCCGTCGAGTCACCCGAAGGGGCTCCCGCTGTCGAGAAGCGCCCCGATTGGGCGCGGCGCCTTCGGGAGGACATCCGCCGTGACCTGTCCCTGCTTCTCAGCCAGTCCACGGACTCGGAAGCCCCGGCCCAAAACCGCCACCTGGCGATCAAACAGCCGGCCGCCGCTGCCGGAGACAAGGAAGAGCCTAATGAGGCCGTCGCCGGCTATATCACCTTCACTCGAAGCTGGCTCGATCGTCACGGGCTCTACCCCCAACAGTGCACGATCGTCGGCGTCAAGGGGGAGTCGATGGCTCCTACTCTCCCCGACGGCTCCGCCATCCTGGTCGACCGCAACCTTGCGCAGCTCGAGGAGGGCAAGATCTTTGTTCTCCAGACGGATGACGGCATGTTGGTCAAGCGGGTGCAAAAGGACGCCGGCGGCGGGTGGCGGTTGATCAGCGACAACCCCGCATGGGACTCGGTGCCCTGGCCCGGCGGCGCCAAGGTTTTCGGCCAGGTCAGGTGGGTGGGGAAGCAGGTGTGAGGGGCACGGAAGAGTAGAGTCCCTGGACGGGTGGATCCCGGCAGCGTGGCTGTCCCGCCCTCGTGGAGTCCCTCCCGACGCTTCCACTCCCGCAACGCCGCGTTTGCCCCCCTCCGGTTCGACTGCGGGCTGCGCTTTCGGGACGCCGCGTTGGCCCCCCTCCGGCTCGACTGCGGGCTGCGGCCTGGTTGAAGGGACGCCGAGTTTGCCTCGCAGAAGCCGAGCCGCAGGCGAAGGCTGATGCGGAGGGAGGCATACGCGACGCCGCAGACCTGCGGCTTCCTGAGCGACGGCGTTTGTTTCAGGTAAGCACCGCCCCCGCCCCGCCGGGCGGATCATACACAGTAAAACAAGGACCTGTTACGAACCTCGGAGACTGGGGCCCCATCGGGACGCCGCGATTGCCCCCACCGGCTCGACGGCGGGCTGCGGCCTGGTTGAAGGGACGCCGAGTTTGCCTCGCAGAAGCCGAGCCGGCAGGCGAAGGCTGATGCGGAGGGAGGCATACGCGACGCCGCAAACTTGCGGCTTCCTGAGTGACGGCGATTGTTTCAGACAAGTTCTTGAATTGTATCAACCCTGCCTTCCGCCCGCGCCCCCGGGGAATTTCTCCCTCCAGGCCGGCGGTTCGGGACGCGGTGTTTGTGGTAACATGCCATGAACTGGCAGCCAAGCTGGCCTATCTTCAAGATCGGGGCGGGGGACAATGAGAAAGAAGAGAAAACTGAGCCGCGGGGTAGCCTTGGTTGGCGCGGGGATGTCCCAGTTCGGCATGTTCAGGGACCGCGATTCCAAGGATCTTTTCCTGGAGGCCTTTCAGGCAATGATCGCCTCGGTGGACAAGGGGCTGGACCCCGCCGATATCGACGCTTTCTACCTGGGCAACTACAGCAACGACTTTTTCGTGCGCCAATCCCACTGGGGCGCCATTCTCTCCGACGCGCTGGGTCTGGTCCCGCGGCCGGCCACCCGGACCGAGGGAGCCTGCGCTTCCAGTGCCCTGGCGTTTCGGGAAGGCGTTTTCGCCATCGCCTCGGGCTTCTACGATGCGGTCCTGGTCGGGGGGGTGGAGGACATGTCCAAGGGCGCCACCGAAGTGGTGGCCGAAGGTTTGGGCATGGCGGCTATTCCTTACGAACGGGACGTCGGGTTCACCTTTCCCGGAGTCTTCGGCACCATTGCCACCGCCTATTTCGACAAGTTCGGGGCCTCCCGGGAGCATCTCATGAACGTCACCATAAAGAGTCATGACAATGCGGCCCGGAACCCCAAGGCCCAGCTCAGCGCCACGCTGGAAGACGTCATGGCAGCCAAGAAAAAGAGGGCCGAAAGCAAGGGGCGCACGGTTCCCGATTGGCCGGACCCCAAGGCCTTTCTGCGAGACCCCAGGGCCAATCCGGTGGTGGCCTGGCCGATTCACCTGTTCGATTGCTGCCCCATCAGCGACGGAGCCTGCTGTCTGCTGCTGGTGGGTGAAGAGTTGGCTCGGAACTTTACCGACGACCCGCTTTACGTTGCCGGTATCGGGCAGGCCAGCGGACGGGGCCTGCACGCCTCCGAGGATCTGACCACCTTCGAAGCCACCCGGTATGCGGCTCGGGAAGCCTTTGACATGGCCGGCATCGCCGCCGACGAAGTCCAGTTTGCCGAGGTGCACGACTGTTTTTCCATTGCGGAACTGCTGCATATCGAGGACCTGGGTTTCTTTCCGGCCGGTCACGGATACAAGGCGGTAGAGGAGGGTCAGACCCGTTTGGACGGGTCCAGGCCCATCAATACCTCGGGCGGACTCAAGTGCAAGGGCCATCCCGTCGGAGCCACCGGGGCTGCCCAAATCTTCGAAGTATGGACCCAGCTCCGGGGACAAGCCGGGGAGAGACAGGTTCCCGGCCATCCGCGCCTGGGCGCGGCCCAAAATCTGGGAGGGACCGGAGGCACTTCGACCGTCACCGTTCTCGAAAGGAGATAGTCCCCTGGAAACGAGGCCCTTCACCGATCACTCCTTTCAGACATTCCTCGGGGAAGGAAAGCTGATGGGGTCGCGATGCCTGCCCTGCCAGGCAGTCTTCGTTCCTCCTCGGGCGCTGTGTCCCAGGTGCGACAGCTCGGCCATGGAGTGGCAGCGGATGGACGGGCGCGGCAAGCTGGTGGCTTTTACCTGCATTGCCATCGGTACCCCCGCCATGCTGAAGCTGGGCTACGGGCGAGAGAACCCCTACTGCACCGGCGTGGTCGAACTCGAGGAAAAAGCCCGGGTGGTGGCCCGGATTCAGGGGGTGGATACGCGCAATCCCGGCACGATTTCGGTGGGGATGCCGCTACGGGTGGATTTCCTGCGGGAGGATGGCGGTTCAGGGTCGCGGACCGTCCTTGCCTTCAAGCCCTTGACTGCGGGTTAACCTTGACAGCATTGGACTTAGCCGGTAAACTCTTTCGGCATATCTTCGAGGAAAGGTTTTAGCGGTGATCAAACTAGACATCATCAACCATGTCGTCGACCGGACCGGAATTCCCAGAAGCAAGGCCGAAGCTGCCGTTGACGCCGTGTTCAATGCGATGAAGAGCGCGCTTCAACGCAACGATCGGATCGAGTTGCGGGGATTCGGAGTCTTCAACATCAAACCCCGCAAGACCGGAATCGGCCGCAACCCCCGGACCGGGGAAGAGGTTTCCATCCCACCCGGCAAGGCCGTTCGTTTCAAACCCGGCAAGGACCTGCAATCCATCTGACACCGCCGTGCCGTCCGGATTGAAGCCGCCGGATGGCTGCCCCGTCGAATCCTCCGGAAACAGGTTAACTTCTACAGGTCGTTGAGCCGTCCGTCTTGCGGCTGCACCTGCTTTCCTGCGACATCCCGAACGTTGCCTCCTCGATACTCCTACCTGAAACAAACACCGCAACTCAGACGGCCGCATCTTTGCGGCGTCGCGTATGCCCCCCTCCAGTGGGTTACATCAGGTCTACCGGATCGATGTCGATGTGGACCCTGCGGAGGTCCAGTCCCCGGTTCCGGGCCTGGTGGAGGGTTTTGCGGAGGAGTGCTTGTAGCTGGGATCGACTCCTGGATTTGATCAAGAGCTGAAATCGGTGTTCGGACCGGATTCTGGCCAATGGAGACTGGGTGGGTCCCAGAATGCGAGTCTGAGGGCCGCGGGCCCCTTGGAGCAACTCGGCGAAGCGGCCGATGGTCCCGGTAGCCGCCTCCAGGTTCTTGTCGCGGACCAGAACCAGAGCCAGGGCGGTGAAGGGCGGGTAGTGCATGAACCTGCGGAACTGGATCTCCTTCTCGTAGAATCCCTGGTAGTCGTGGGACGTCACGAATCGGAAGCAGTAGTGCTCCGGGCAGTAGCTCTGAATCAGGACCTCGCCCGGCAACTCCCCCCTTCCGGCGCGTCCGGAGACCTGGCTCAAGAGCTGGAAGGTTCTTTCGGCGGCCCGAAAATCGGGAAAAGACAGGGAATGGTCTGCCGAAACCACCCCCACCAAAGTGACGAAGGGAAAGTCGTGGCCCTTGGAGATCATCTGCGTACCGGTAAGGATATCGGTCTTGCGCTGCCGGAACCTGCCCAGGATTTGCCGGTGCGCGTCCTTCCTGCGGGCCGCGTCCCGATCGAGCCGATCCACCCGGGCCTCGGGAAAGGACTCCTTTAGCAACCCCTCCACCTTTTCCGTGCCCTCTCCCATGAAGTAGAGGTACTTGCTGTGACAGGCGGGACACCGCTGGGGAACCGGTTGCGAGTAGTCGCAGTAGTGACAGACCAGGGCCTTGCGAATCTTGTGGTAGGTCATGGCGATACTGCAGAAGCGGCACTGAATGTTCTCTCCGCAACTGCGGCAGAGCACGTGCGCGGCGTATCCTCGGCGATTGAGCAGAATGAGGACCTGTTCCTGCCTTTCCAGGCGGTCCCCGATGGCGTCGCCAAGCTCGGCGGAGAGAGGAGATCTACGGCTGGTGGTCTCGAAGTCCGCCCGCATGTCGACCAGGCGGGTCTCCGGCAGAGGCCGGGAGTGAATGCGGGCCTCCATTCGAAGGTAACCATATTTCCCTTCCCGGGAGTGGTGGAATGTTTCGACCGACGGTGTGGCCGAGCCGAGCACCACCACCGCCCCCGCCTGCTTGCCCCGAACGATGGCGGTATCGCGCCCGTGGTAGCGGGGACTCTCCTGTTGCTTGTAGGAGGGGTCGTGTTCCTCGTCCACCACCACAAGTCCCGGGTTCTCAAGAGGAGCGAACACCGCCGAGCGAGTACCGATCACCACCCGGGCATCCCCGCGCTTGATTCGCCACCACTCGTCGTAGCGTTCTCCGTCGGACAATCCACTGTGCAGGATGGCCACCGTGTGGCCCAGGCGGGCGCGAAACTCCCGGGCCGCCGCGGGGGTGAGCGCGATCTCCGGCATCAGCACCAGGGCGGTCTTTCCTGAACTCAAGGTGTGCTCGATCAGGCGGAGATAGACTTCCGTCTTGCCGCTGCCGGTCACGCCGTGCAGGAGCACGGCCGAGAACCGCCCCGCGTTCAGCGCCGGAATCAGCGACTCCAGGGCTGTCTGCTGCTGTCGGGACAGGACCCGGGGTTGATGCGGGCTCGCAGGATCCGTCCCGTCCAGGGGATCGCGGGCCACTTCGTCCCGGCTCAGTCGGACCAGGCGCCGTTGTTCCAGGCGCTCCAGGGCGGGTCGGGAGACGGAAAAGAGCTTGCGAAGACCGGCCAGGCTCACGGCGCTTCCGGCGCTCCGCAGGTGGGAGATCAAGGCCCTTTGGTTGTCGGTCAGCCTGGCCTCCGGCAAGGCTTTTTCCCAGTCGGGGTGGAGCGCGAGGAACCATTGCTTCCTGGCCGCGACAACTGTTCCGCGGGGCGCCTGCTCGATCCGAATCCAGCTTGCGGCCGCCAGCGCCTGGAATTCGGCGGAGGAGACGCTGCGCTTCGCCAGCCGTTCGAGAGACCGGCGGTCCAGCTCGGAGTGCCGGGCCAGCAACTCCAGGATTTGCCGTTTCCTTTGGCTGATCTCTGCGCTATTCTTCGTCTGCTTCAGGAGGCGCTCCCCCGATGCGGTCAGGCTGAAGCGCTGCTCCATCCTGGGGTTGATCCCGGGTGGGAGGCAGGCCTTCAGGACCTCCCCCGGCGAGGCGAAGTAGTAGTCGGCCACCCAGCGGCTGAGTCGGAAGAGACCAGGGGAGATCAGGCTGGACTCGTCCAGCACTTCCAGGACGGGTTTCAACTCGGCCGTTTGGGGGAAGTCGGACGGGAGGCGACGATGGGCTTTCAGCACATAGCCCGTTACCTTTCGGTTCCCGAGGGGCACCAGCACCCGCTGGCCCGGTTGCATGGGCCTGCAAGGCTTTTCCGGGAGGCGATAGTAGAAGTGTCGGGTGATCGGGAGCGGCAGGCTCACTTCCAGGTACATGGGTCTTTACTTAACCGATTTCTACAGGGTTGGAAAGAGCTAATCACCGATAGGGATACGAACGTGAAAAATGAGGCCTGGGAGAAGCCGAGGGGCTGTATGACAAGGTCCCAGCCGAGCGGAAACCAGGCGCCCAAAAAAGAGAAGGGAATCTCTTGAAAGCCATGCGGCAAGCTCCGGTCATCGATTTTGAGAAGTACCGCCTGGCCAACGGCCTCCAGGTCGTTCTGCATTCCGACGCCAAGCTTCCGGTGGCCCACGTCAACCTGTGGTACCACGTCGGCTCCAAGAACGAGCAGCCGGGGCGCACCGGACTGGCCCACCTGTTCGAGCACATGATGTTCCAGGGGTCCAGGAACGCCGACGGGGAATATCTGACCTACCTGGAACGGGCTGGAGCCAACATGCGGGAGGGTGGGGTCAACGGCACCACCAGCTTCGACCGCACCAACTACTTCGAGACGGTGCCCAGCGAAGCGCTGGAATACGTGTTGTGGCTGGAGTCGGACCGGATGGGCTATTTGGCCGATGCCCTCACTCAGGAAAAGCTGGACAACCAGCGCGGCGTGGTCAAGAACGAGCGTCGCCAGAGCTACGAAAACGTTCCCTACGGACGGGCGCTGCAGTTGATCTTCGAAAACCTGTTCCCCCGGGGGCATCCCTATTCCTGGATCGTGATCGGATCGCAGGAGGACCTGGACGCGACTTCCCTGCAGGAAACCAAGGACTTTTTCCGCAAGCACTACGCGCCCAACAACTGCAGCCTGGTGATTGCCGGCGATTTCGACCGGGTTCAGGCCAAGGATTGGGTGGAAAAGTATTTCGGGCCGCTGCCCCCAGGGCCCCCGTTGGAAAGGCCCCGCTTGTGGTTGCCCCGGATGGAAGGCGAGCGCCGGGTCACCGTCTTCGACCGGGTGCCCCTGGAGCGCCTCTACCTGGTCTGGCCGGCGCCGGCCTATTTCCACGACGGAGACGCGGAGCTCGACCTGGCCTCACGCATACTCTCGCGGGGAAAGAACTCGCGGCTGTACCGGCGGCTGGTCTATCGGGAGCAGGTGGCCTCGGACGTATCCGCCTTCAACTACTCCCTGGAAATCAGCGGGCTGTTCGGGGTGGTGGCCACAGCCCGCCCCGGTCAGACCCTGGCCCGCTTGGACGAACTCATCCGGGAGGAGATCGCAGCCTTTGCCAAGGATGGACCCAGACCTGAGGAGTTGGAGCGGGAAAAAGTCAGGCAGGAGTTCGAGTTCGTGAGCGGCCTGGAGCGTATCGGGGGGTTCGGGGGGAAGGCCGATCTCTTGAACCAGTACAACACCTTCCTGGGCGAACCCGGTTACTTCCAGGAAGACTACCGGCGCTACCAGCAGTTGGGAGCGGAAGAGGTGCGGAGAGTTGCCCAGACTTGGCTGAATACCTCCCGCAGGGTGGCCCTCAGCTTCGTTCCCGAGTCGTCGGCCCGTCCCCAAGGGTCCGAGCCGAACCGGGAGCAGCAGCCCGGTATCGGAAGCCCCAAACCCTTTCGACCGCCTGCATTGACTGTCGAAAACCTCGCTTCGGGGCTGACGGTGGCGGTGGCCGAGCGGCATGATCTTCCCAAGGTAGCCGTCAGCCTGCTGTTGAAGTCGGGGTCCTGTTCGGACCCTCTGGCCAGGCCGGGGGTCGCCTGGATGACCACCGCCATGCTGGACGAAGGCACCCCGTCGAGGACAACCCTGGAGATTCAGGCGGAGTTGGACCGGCTGGGCGCTTCCTTCGGTTCCGGCGCCGAGTCCGAGAACTGCCACCTGGCCCTGGAAGTGCTCAAGGAGCAACTGGAGCCGGCAGTCCGCCTCTTGTCCGACCTGGTTCTGAACTCGAATTTTCCGGCGGAGGAGCTGGAGCGGCAGCGGAAGTTACGGCTGGACCGCATTCTTCAGGAGCGGAACAGTCCTTCGGCCACGGCCGCCAGGGTCTTCCGGTCCCTGTTGTTCGGGGATGGTCATCCCTTCGGGCTTCCGACCGGCGGCGACGAGGCTTCGATGCGGGCTCTGACCCGGCGGGAGCTGGTCGATTTTCACCGAACACATTGGCGCCCGGGCAACGCCGTCCTGCTATTTGCGGGAGACATCACCTTGGCCGAGGCCATTCGGTTGGCCGAGGATTGCCTGTCCGGCTGGGAAGCGGGGGAAGCACCCGGGGTCACCCTGCCTGAAGCCACGCCTCCCGAGGGGATCCGAGTGGTCCTGGTGGACCGCCAGGATGCCCCCCAGTCGCAGATCCGCCTGGGGTCGATCGGTCCTGCGCGCAAGGTTGCCGACTACCATGCCATCGAGCTGATGAACGCCGTTCTGGGAGGTAGCTTCAGCAGCCGCCTGAATCTCAACCTTCGGGAGGACAAGGGGTACACCTACGGGGCTTCCACCCGGTTCGCCTATGCCCGCCAGGGGGGATTCTGGGTCGGAGGAACGGCCGTGCAGACTTCCGTGACCACCGAGACGCTGCTGGAGATGCACCGGGAAGTCGAATCCATCGGGAGCGCCCGGCCCATCACCCCGGCCGAGTTGTCGATGGCCAAGCAGAACCTGGTGCGTGGTTTTTCTCAGCGGTTCGAGACCCTGGGGCGCGTGGCCGATCAGATGGCCGACCTTTTTGCCTACGACCTTCCCCTGGAGACTCTGGCCGGCTACCCCGCCTCCGTCGATTCGGTGACGCTCGAACAGGTTTGGGCCGCGGCTCGAGGCTACCTGGACCCAACCCGGTTGCTGGTGGTTGTGGTCGGAGACCTGAATCAACTGGAAGAACCGGTGCGCCGGCTCAATCTTGGGCCGGTGGAAATCGTCGATCCCGCCGGCAAACCGGTTTCCCGATAGCCTCCAGAGAGATCTCCACCAAGGAAAACGGCGAACCACAAATGGACACGAATGAACACCAATAACGTTTGTGCCTTTTGTGGCCATTCCCGGAAAAGATCCCTCTGCCGATTTTTGCAAACGCTTCATTCCAGGTAAACAAGCACGGTCTCCTTTGCAGAAGCACTTTGGTACCGCGTGTCGTTGAAGGAAATCTATCAGTATTCGTGTCAATTCGTGTTCATTCGTGGTTCGTCTTTATTAAGTGATCGGCCGTTTCACCCTCCAAGGATCCGTGCGGTAGCGCGGTTCGCGGTCCCCCGGGGCGAGCTTGACAGGACTCGGTTCGATGCAATAGATTGTTCCGCGAGAAACCGGCGGCACCGTCGCATTCATCCCAGTGCCCAACCGCCCTGATTGCATTAGATCTCGCCCAGTTTCCAACGTTTAAGGAGAATTCAGATGAGTCAACCTTGGAAGACCGATCGCTGGTTCGCCAGCCCCTGGAACTACGCTCCCGAAGCCACCCAGGGCATGAATTTCCCGGAGCAGATCCGGATTCACGACGTCACCCTGCGCGACGGGGAGCAACAGACGGGGATCGTGTTCCGCCGCCAGGAGAAAGTGGCGATCGCCAAGAAGCTGGCCGCGGCCGGCGTCCACCGCATCGAGGCGGGCATGCCGGCGGTTTCGGCTGAAGACGAGGCGGCCATCAAGGACATTGTCAGCCTGGACCTGGGTCCGGAGATCTTCTCCTTCGCCCGCTGCATGCCGGCCGATGTCAAGATGGCCAAGGATTGCGGGGTCAATGGCATCATCACCGAGATTCCCTCCAGCGACCACATCATCAAGCACGCCTACGGCAAGAGCATGGACTGGGCCATCAAGGCTTCCATCGACACCACCCTGGCGGCCAAGGAGGCGGGCCTGTACACGGTCTTCTTCACCATCGACAGCACCCGGTCCGACCTGAACAGGTACCTCGACCTCATGGAGCGAGTCTCCACCGAGGGACACATGGACTCGATGACGCTGGCGGATTCCTTCGGCGTCTGCACGCCCCAGGGCATCGCCATGGTGGTGAGCAAGCTGCGGGAGCGCTTCGCCCAGCCCATCGAGATCCACTGCCACGAAGACTTCGGTCTGGGAGTGGCCAACACCATCTCGGCCCTGGCCAACGGGGCCTCGGTGGCCCACGTCACCGTCACGGCCACCGGAGAGCGCGCCGGCAACGTTCCCCTGGAAGACACCATCAT
>JAPPFQ010000509.1 GCA_028875135.1 Acidobacteriota bacterium | reverse complement strand
AGGATCATCACGACGAGGATGAAGAGGAAGAAGACGAGGATCATCACGACGAGGATGAAGAGGAAGAAGACGAGGATCATCACGACGAGGAAGGTGAGGACCACGACGAGGAGGGCGAAGAGCACGGACACGACGACGAAGAGGAGATCGACCGCATCCTTCTCGACTCAAGGCGCCGGAACGTCCGCTTTACCGGGGGATTGAAGGACCTGGGGACGGCAGTAGACGAATTTGTTCTGAAATTGAGCATGACCGACTGGAATCACAAGGAGATCGAATTTTTCGAGGATGGTTCGCAAGTTGTCGGCACCGTGTTCGACCAACAGGAATTCGTCTATCGGGGAGTCTTCGAACAGAAAAAGGTTGGACCATTGAGCGGTCGCTTCGGCATCTGGGGGCTGGATCGAGAATACTCGGCAGTCGGGGAGGAAGCTCTGTCGCCCCCCATCGATCAGACTGGATTCGCCCTATTTTGCCCTGGAGGAACTGGACTTCGAAACCACCAGGCTCCAGTTTGGCGGCCGACTGGAGACCCAGCGCTATCGGCCGGGTTTCGCCGAGCGCGGCGGAGGGCATGCCGACGAGGAAAACGGCCAGGAAGAGGAGGACCATGAAGCCGAAGAAGGCGAGGAAATCCCCGAGGCCGTCAATCGCACCTTCACCGGAGCATCGGCGTCAGCCGGCCTGCAGGTGGACACATGGACTGGAGGATCGCTGGTCGTCAACTACTCCCACTCCTTCCGGGCCCCGTCCCTGGAGGAACTCTACAACTACGGCCCCCACGCGGGGACGCTGTCCTTCGAGATAGGCGACCCGGCCCTTCTCCCGGAAACGGGCGACGGCGTCGAAATGTCCCTGCGCCACAACAGTCGGAACCTGAGAGGAGAACTCAACCTCTTCTACTACAACTTCGACAACTTCATCTTTCCCTTTGCTCCCGGGGTAGTCGAGGATGAGTTGCCGGTGATCGAATTCACCCAGCTCAATGCCCGCTTCCTGGGAACGGAGGCCAACCTCGACATCAACCTGAGTCCAAAGCTCTGGCTCAACCTCGGCACGGACTACGTGGACGCCCAGGAAACCGACCTCGGCACACCGCTGCCGCGAATTCCTCCGCTTCGGGGCAAGCTCGGGTTCGACTTCAACCACGGGGGATTCCGGGTCGCGCCGGAACTGATTGTGGCCGCGCAGCAGCACCAGACCTTTACCGGAGAGACCCGCACACCGGGATACGCCGTGATGAACCTGAAGGCCTCTTACACCTTCGCCCAGCAACACCTGGCCCATCAGTTCTCGGTCAAGGTGTTCAATCTGAGCGACCGGCTCTACCGCAACCATTCCTCATTCATCAAGGACTTGGCTCCCGAAATTGGCCGGGGTGTGCGGTTGACCTACACCATGCGATTCTTCTGATCTCGAACTGGCCAGGACCGCGCTGGTGGCGAGGGCGGAATGGGTAGGAGACGAAAGGAAAAAGGGGAATCCACGAAGGGACACGAAGAACGGCGAAGTGACACTAAGATAATCTAAGGGAAATAGAAGCCGGAATTGAAACAGGTAAGTCGGAGTGGCTTGTGAAGCGGTGGGGCCGAGGCGCTATCACTGAAACGCTGAAATTACGGAGCCGGCCACGGGTCATGAAACGGGTCCCTCCGGTTGAGTTCGGGAAATATGGAAAAGTCGCGGTCTCGAGTGAGCAGGAATTCAACGCCGTGGGCGAGACAGATCGCCGCAATCCGAGCGTCGTGCACGATGGCTCCCCGTACTCGCGACCGCTGAACCAGGACACCCAGAATCTCCAAGAAGTCGTCTGTCTCACCGAGAAGCCGATTGCCTGGCGATAACGTCCAGGCTTCGAGTTGCTGCCAGGCAAGTTGTGGCGGAGTGGCTGCCTCCCTCCAGATTCGGTGATTGGTCACGACGCTTAGAAACTCGTAACAGCAAGGCCAGGGAATCGCCCAAACCCTGTCTCCTTCAGACAACTCCCGCAAGACCTCACGAGCTGCCTCATGCGATCTTGATTCCCTGCGGTGGGCGTAGACAAGCAAGTTCGTATCGACCGCAATCAATGGCTCTCCGGCTCTCCGTAGATCATTCCACGCAGGTCCTGCCACGAATAGGCTTCCAGCGGATCGGCAGCCTCCGGATTTCCGGTGCTCAGATCCGGCAACCGGTACCGCTTCCGTGATTCAGGCAGGGAGAGCAGTTGACGGAGGCCCTCCTCCACCACGGAACGCAACGAACACCCTTTTTTCCTAGCGTGCTGTTTGGCGCGTGCCAGCAACTCGTCATGGATATCAATCGTCGTCTTCATGAAAACCATACTAGCAATATTGAACAGTATGGGCAATCCATATCATTAGTTGCCAGACCATGTCGCCTTGTTTGCCCAGAACCGGTCGACCCGGGCAAGGCAGTCCCATCCGGAGCTATTCGACCAATTTTCCAGAATCCGGTTGGGCTCATTTCGTCCCCGGGATCATATCCGGGTCCATAGGCCGGCACCGCTTGTGCTGCTCTCGGGAGAGGTAGAAAGGGCGGGGATTGCGTTCTTCCGGGCTGCTCTTGAGAATCTCAACCGCCACGGGGAGGGAGCGGCGGAAGGCTCCGGCAAGACCCTCAGGGACCGGGGGCCCGCGTGGCTTTTGTGGAAGGGATAGCAGCCTTGGCCTGCGGCACGGCTTCGGATGCCGGTTGAGGTTTGACTACATCGATTCTGCCACGGACCACGGCTCCATCCTCAATGAGGATCCGCGGCGCCCTCACGTCGCCGTCGACCGAGCCGGTACTGCAAAGGCTCATGCGTTCCAGGCAGACGATATTCCCTGTGATGTGACCGAGAACCGTCAGGTTTCTGGCCTCGATGTCGGCATCGATCCTTCCGCTGGGGCCGACGGTCAAGCTGCATTGCGGAAGCCGGATGGTTCCCTTCACTTCCCCGTCGACAACAACGTCTTCGAGTCCGTTGAGAGTTCCCTCGAATCTGAGGGATTCTCCTATATTGGCTGTCCTCATCTGACGTCACCTGCCGGGTTCAACCGCGGCGTTCCTGTCGAATGATCAGGGGCTTGGTTTGCTTGGCCCCCGGGAAGTTCATGTCCTGGCCGAGGGACTCGATCTTTCCATGGATGACCGCGCCCTCCTCAACCACGATTCGAGGTGTCTTTATCGTGCCTCTGACTGTTGCCGTCTTGAGGATCTCAATCCTCTCTGCCGGAAACATCTTCCCGGTAACTCGCCCGAATACCGTGATCTTCCTGGCCTTGACGTTGGCCTTCACGTTCCCGTTGGGACCGATGGTCAGGTCGCTGTCCGGCAATTCGATGGTCCCTTCCATAGTCCCGTCGATAAAGACATCTTCCTGACCGGCAAGAGTGCCGGTGAGCACCAGCGATTTTCCTATGGACGCAGTCCTACCGGTGTTTCCACGGACGGTTCTCGCAGCAGCCGGAATTGCGGGAGACGACTGGGCAGGCGGACCGGGATTCAATGGTTCGGCTGTCGACGACAAGGATTGGGATTCCATTCCAGAGTTATTCCCTTTCTGCATAGCGCCTCGCTGGTCTTCAAGGAACGTCGGATTCACTGACAAGCGGTCAATTTTAAATGAACTCACACGGGATCGCCACGTTTTTCCCAGGTCGTCTCAGCAATGGCGGCGACTGCTGACGGACCGGCAACCCCGTTCAGGACGCGGGCGCAACCGCTTCATCCACTCCGGTCTCGCCTTCGGAGCGCGCGATGATGGCGGCGCCGCAGGAATCGCTGAAGACGTTGACCACGGTGCGGTACATGTCCAGGGGGCGGTCCACCGCCAGCATGGCTCCCACGATCAGATCCACCTGCGGTCCCCTCAGGTTGACGGCCTCCAGCACGATGAAGATCACCACCAGCCCGGCGGAGGGCACGGCCGCCGCTCCAATGGAGGCCAGCAGCGCCGTGAACACCACCAGCAACTGCTGTTCCATGCCCAGTGTAACCCCCATCGCCTGGGCGATGAAGAGCACCCCTGCGCACTCGTAGAGCGCGGTGCCGTCCATGTTGACGGTGGCCCCCATCGGCAGCACGAAGGAACTGACCCGGTTGGACACGCCGACCTTGTTCTCCACGGCATTGATGGTGACGGGCAGGGTGGCGCCCGACGAGCTGGTGGAAAAGGCCATCACGATCGGCTCCACCATGTTCCGGAAATGCACGATCGGATTGATCCCGCCCAGAAAACGCAGGATGAGCGGCAGGTTGAGGAAGAGGTGTATGGTCAGGCCGCAGACCAGCATCAGGGCATAGAGCCCCAGAGCCTTGAAGGCGCCCAGGCCCGTGGTGCCCACCAGGCGAACGATCAGCCCGAACACTCCCAGCGGAGCCACGATGCGGATGATTCCGCCGGTCAGGCGCATCATGGCCTCGAAGCCGGCCTCGAAGAAACTCAGCAAGGGCTCGCGGTAACGCTCCCGAAGGCTGCTGATACTGAGGCCCACCACGATCGAGAAGAAGATGATGGAGAGCATGTTGGGCTGTGCCGCTGCCGAAACGATGTTCTCGGGCACCATGTCCAGGATCAGGTCCACGGGAGACTGGATGACGGTGAGATCGGGCATCTCCTTGACCTCGGCGCCCCCCAGGTCCGCGCCGACTCCGGGGCGGATGGTGTTCACCATCACCAGGCCCACCAGGCAGGCCGCCAGGCTGGTCATCACGTAGTAACCCAGGGTCTTCCCGAACAGGCGCTTCAAGCCGGCCCCCGCCCCGACCGAAGCCACGCCGGTAATGATAGAGGTCAGCACCAGGGGCACGATGATCATCTTCAGCAGGCGGATGAAGAGGTCGCCCAGCCAGCCCACCTTGTCGGCCAGGGGCTCCCCGCCGATCAGGCCGGCAACGATGCCCAAAAGCATCGCTATCGCGATCCGCCAGTGCAGCTTCTTGTGCCAGGGTTGGCCGGTTGCGGTGTCCATAACGGCGCGTATTCTATGCGAGTTGTTTTCGGAAAACAATCAGGCTGGAAGGATCTGCCGGCAGTTGGCCTGGCCTTGAAGCGGCAGCGCGCTTCACGGCAAAGCTGCTCAGCCACCGCCGGCGCGGCTGGGGGCGCCGGGGAAACTGGCGCCTCCGGGCGGAAGCCCGGAGTCCCAGCCTGGCCGGCGATGGCGCCACCGTCCATCGCCAACGTTGAGATGTACCGCCTAGAACTCCAGCTTCAGACCCACCTGGAGGGTGCGGGCCGAGAAGGACGAGCTGATCAGGCCGAAGTCGGTGGTGTTGGGATTGTGCATGTTGACAATCCCCAGGTCTGCGATTCCCGAGGTGCTGGAAACGTTGAAGTTGGTGTGGTTGAGAACGTTGAAGGCATCCACTCGAAGCTGCAACCGCGACTCTTCCGTGAAGGGCAGCGCAATGCTCTTGCGGAGGCCCACATCCAGCGTGGTGAACCAGGGCCCGCTGACGGGGGACATGCCCAGACTGCCCGCCTGCAGGATGGCCGGATTCTTGAAGACGAGGGGATTTCCGAAGCCGCCCTCGTCAATAAGGCTCGAGTCGAACAGGGTCACCCGGCCGTCCGGGTGGCGGTGGGCCCCCGTCTTGGTCTGGAGCGCCTTGATATCGATCCCCTCCAGGTGCACGGTATTGGTCAGCGCGCGGGAACCGCCGCGATTGATGGTTCCTCTTTGGGAGATGATGTTGACCACCTCTCCCGACCGCATCCTGAAGAATCCACTGAGGTCCCAGCCGCCGGCGATAGTGTCCAGGATGCTGCCGCTGTTCATCCAGCGGCGTCCGGCGCCGAAGGGGATCTCCCACACCCAATTGCCGTTGAAGGTGTGGGTGATGTCGAAGCCGGGGCGCAGGATCTCCAGCTCCGGCTGGGCGTTGTCGAAGAGCCCTCGGAAATTGGACTGGCTGCCGGAGAAATTGGTCAGCACCTTCCCCCAAGTGTAGTTGAACTGGCCCGTCAGTCCCGAGCGCAAGCGCCGCCTGATCTCGAACTGGAGGGCGTGGTACTTGGCGAAAGCGTTGTTGCCCACCACGTCGGCCACGAAGGCGTTGGGATTGCGCAGGAAATAGCTGGCGGGCAAGGTGGCGCCGAAGCGCTCGCCTCCCTCGCCGTTCCAGAAGAAGATGCGGTTGAGGGCCACAAAACCCCCGATGTACTGGCCGATCTCGCCGTTGCGGATCATGCTCTGTACGAACCCCGATTGCAGGAAGCCGGCAAAACCGAGTTGCGGAAAGATCTGCAGCGGCTCGCCGATCCTGGGGTCCCCGTTGGCCGCCAGGTTGCGTTGGGCACGCCGGAAGTCCTCGATGAAGTCCGGGGGCAGCAGCACCTGGTTGAGATCGATGGCGCGGGTCAGCTTGACGCCGTGGTTGCCCACGTAGCGCAGCTCGACGGCCGTGTCCTCCATGAGCCTGTGCTGCACCCCGAGGTTCCACTGCTGCACATAGGGGGTGCGCATGCCCGGATCGATGGTGAAGATGGCCGCCGTGGAATCGGCCAGAATTCCGTCCCGGGCGGTGCGGGGAATCCGGAACTCGGGAGTCGGAATGGGAACCAGGCCGCCCCCGCTGACGGTGCCGCTGAGTCCCGAAAGAGCCACCGACTGGCTCAGTCCATCGTTGCCCCGCAGGGCATTGAGCACCGTGGTCAAGCCGTTGTCGACCACGTAGTTGATGCCATAGCCTGCCCGGATTACGGTCCGGTGCCCAGGCTGAAAGGCGATGCCGATGTTGGGAGCGAAGTTGTTGCCGTCGCCGGTGTAAAAGGGCCTTCCGTTGGTGGTGCCGGCCAGATCGATGACGGCGTCAGGATCCAGCACCGCCTGCCAGCCGCCCACCGGCAGGAGAGCCAGTCCCTTGGCCTCGTCCGGCACGGAGTGATACTCCCAGCGGAAACCCAGGTTCAGGCTCAGAAAGCGGGTGATCCGCCAGGTGTCTCCCACGTAGAAGTTGACAAAGTTCTGCTTGAGCAGGTTGGTGTTGGAGGCCCCGTCGACGAAACCCGAATGGGGCGAGGAGGCGTTGAACGTCTGATCGGCGCTGTCGACGAATCCTCCCAGGGTCCCCAGCAGTCCGGAGGCAAGGCTCAACTCGCCGGAAGCAATCCCTCCGGGGAAAATGTCGGGCACCAGGGGGTCGGGGTTTCCGGGCCCGAACCCCAGGTTGTAGGTGGGTACGGTGCCGCCGTCGTTGAACTGGTCCACCTGGGTCAGGCGCACGCTGCCCCCCACCTTGACGGTGTGGTTGCCCTTGACCCAGGAAATGTGGTCCATGATGTCCACGTTGCGGGTGTCGCGACCTTGAGCCAGGAAACTCCGGACGGGGTTGCTGAAACCGCCTCCCAAAGATAACCGGTAGCCCAGGGGAAACGTCTCATTGGTAAAGAAGCGGGGATTCGAACTCTGGTAGCCCACCCTGGCTTCATTGGTGAGGTTGGGCTTCAACAGGCTGGTCAAGGCAAAGGAGCCCAGCCTGCGTTTGGAGCCTTGCCCGGCGCCGGGCAGACCCGGGAAGACGGAGCCGATGCCGTTGAAGACCGAGTTGGGGGATTCCAGTCGGAACTGGTGGAAGGTCCCGGTGAAGGAGTGGCTGGGGGTGATCTCATAGTCTCCCCGCAGCACGAACCAGTCGGCATCGCTCTTGTCGATGCTGTTGAAGCGAAAGCCGGAATTGTTTCTTCCATCGCCCACGCTGCTGTCGTTGGGCAGCGGCGTCGAATTCACCAGGGAGGCGATGGCCGGGTCGGGACTGAACCCGGAGAGTTCGAAGAGGTTCACCGTGGCAATCTGGCCGTTGTCCTGCCTGACATAGCTGAAATTTCCGGCCCGGGCCGATTCCGTCAGCACGGTGCGGACCACCGAAGCCGTGCCCGGGCTCCGCTCCTCCTCGTAGTTGACGAAGAAGAACAGCTTGTCCTTCAGGATGGGACCGCCCACGTTGAAGCCGAACTGGTGGATGAAAGTCCGCTCCTTGTCAAGGCCGGCCGTATTGTTGAAGTAGTTGTTGGCGTTGAGGGCGTCGTTGCGGTGGTAGTAGAAGACCTCGCCGTGATAGGCGTTGCCCCCGGACCGGGTCACGAACTGGGTCTGGGAGCTTCCCAGGCCGGCGTCCACGTCGGCGTTGGCGGTGGTGATGCTCACCTCCTCGATGAAGCTCTCCTGCACCGGTATGACTCCGAAGAGGGCATCGGTCCGAATGAAGGTGTCCTGGTTGTTGATTCCGTCCAGGGTGAAGTTGTTGAAGGTGCCTCTGCCGCCGTTGATGGCGGCCGAGCGCGTCCCGCCGGGGCTGGTCACGCCGGCCTGGGTGAGCGCCAACTGGACCACGCCCCGCCCGTTCAACGGAAGATCCTTGACCTGCTCCCGGTTGAGGTTGGTATTGATTTCGGCGTTGACCTCGTTCATCACGGATTGAGTCTCTGCCGCCGTGACCACCACCGTCTGGGTCACCACGCCCACCTCCACCACGATGTCGACACTGGCGGGGGCGCCCAGCGCAACCTGGACCTCTTCGACCAGGGCCGTCTTGAAGCCGTCCGCGGCGGCTTCGACGCTATAGGTCCCCTGGGAGACGTTGGGAAACACGTAGAGACCGGAGCTGTTGGTGGTGGTCTCCCGGGCCACGTTGGTGGCGGCGTTGGTCAAGGTCACCGTCACGCCCGGCACCACGGCGCCGGTCTGATCCAGCACCCTCCCATCCACGCGGGAGGTGAGTAGCTGACCGCTGGCGGTAACGGCCGCCGCTAGCAGCACCACGGACAAGGCCACAACACTTGCGGCAAACGGCAACCTCGGATTTGAATCTCGTCTAACGCACACGATACGCCTCCTCAGGCCACCCTGACCCGAACTTGTCAACCACAAATTCTCAAGGCGGCCGAAACCACGTTTGGCTGGGCGGCAACCGGACCGATGAGCAAGTCCCATCGCCAGGTGCCCGCCCAGCACAATAACAACCCCACGTCTCTCAATTGTGAATTAAGTCTACCGCATTTGCAAGCGGTCTAAAAACCGTGAGTAAACACGGGAAGAATGAACATACAGGCGGGGGCGAGCAAGCTGCAAACCAGGGTCCGTCACAAGCTAATTGGCCCGATTCACCCTACTCATTGCCCGGGGCTCGGGTACAATGCTGCGGCGTGGATGCACGAAGACGGAGCAAATCGGACGAAATCATCGACACTTAGCGAGGAGCGAACAACATGGCCAGCCAACAGGGAGATCATCCGGTCAGAGTCGTAAACGTGGACTGCGACCGTCCGGAGAAGGACAAGGAGAGCCTCTATGCGCCGGAGAGAAAAGCCGTCGAGGAGCTGGGAGGGGAGTTGATTCTGCTGTCGGCGGAAACTGAAGACGAAATCATTCAAGCCTGCGCCGGGGCCAGGATCATCCTGACCGAAGGCCTGTTCACGCCCATTTCCAGAAGAGTCCTTGAAGTCCTGCCCGATTGCTGGGCGGTGGGCCGCTACGGGATCGGAGTGGACAATATCGACGTCGAGGCCGCCACAGACTGCGGCATCGTGGTCTTCAACGTGGCCGACTACTGCGTGGAGGAGGTCGCGGACCACGCGGCGGCCCTGGTGCTGTCCTGCGCCCGGCGCGTGGTCATCCTGGACCGGCACGTGAGGGCGGGCGGTTGGGACCGACCTCCGCTGGAGCACCCGCTGCGCCGCATCGGCCGCCTGACGCTGGGCTTGGTCGGGTTCGGCAACATCGGCCGCCACATGGTCCCCCGGTTGCAGGGATTCGGCATGCGCATTCTGGCCACCGACCCCTACGTGGATCCTCGCCTGGCCGCTGAAGCCGGCGTGGAGTTGACTTCACTGGAACGGGTCCTGGGAGAATCGGACGTGGTGTCCCTGCACACCTTCCTGGCTCCCGGGACCCGGCATCTCATCGGCGCTCCCGAGTTGGGGCTGATGAAGCCCTCGGCATTTCTCGTCAACACCAGCCGCGGCGGAGTGGTGGACGAGGAGGCCCTGATCCAGGCATTGAAGGAACGGCGGATCGGCGGCGCCGGTCTGGACGTGACCGAAGAGGAGCCCCTGGGGGCCGGCAGCCCCCTCAGAAGCCTCGACAACGTGGTGCTCACACCCCACCAGGGATCCAGCTCGGTGGAGTCGGGCGAAGACCTTCGCCGCGGCGTGACCGAGGCCCTCTCCCGGATGATCCAGGGATACTTGCCCCCCTTCGTATTCAATCGCTCCGTCAAACCCCGAAAGGAATTCAAACCCAGGCCAGCTTAGCTTGTCTGAAACAAACGCCTTGTGCCGGGTAGAAGGAAACCGGTTCGAAGCCACGCAGGGGTCCATGGTTTATTCACATGGATGCACAGGATGCACAGGATTTTTTCTGGAGACGGTTG
>JAPPFQ010000762.1 GCA_028875135.1 Acidobacteriota bacterium | reverse complement strand
TCGGTGGCCGTCCTGAACCACGTCGTTTTGTAAGTCATCGTTGTCATCAACCACCTGGACCATGGGGTTCACGGCGGCGGGGCCTAAATTTAATGGGGCGGCCCCAAGGGCTACTCGGCTGACCGGCGCCACTGGTTCCAGACCTTCGGCCCCCACTTCGGCGCCCGCAAGGATCTCGGGAACATCTATGACCGCAAGCTGCGGGAATCCTACCGTTCGGCCGCCATTCGACTGCCGGAGGGCAAGCAGGCCGGGCGCCTTCGTTGGGAGGCGGCCACTCCCCATGGAACCGGGGTCCTGCTGCAAGTGCGCAGCGCCGCCTCCGAATCAGGGCTGGCGGATGCCGCCTGGACCGGGCCCGGGGGAGAGGACGGTCACTTCAAGGATTCGGGAGCCGCCCTGAACCTGCCCGCAGCCCACCGTTGGCTCCAATACCGGGCCACCCTCACCACCCCCAACGGAGGCAGCACCCCGGTGCTGGAAGCCGTGCATATCGATGTGCGGGAGGAATGATCTTTAGTGCTGATCGCGCCTGGGCAGGACGGGGGTGCCCCTGAGCTCCCGGATCAGCTCGATCAGCCCTTCGATCGCCGCCTCCAGGAACTGTCGTCCCTTCTCGACCGTCGCCCGGGTGGCGTCCCCCTTGACTCCGCTGGCGCTCTGGGAGCTCCAGTAGGGCACCAACTGGGCTACCGAGCCCTGGGGGTGCCTCCCGGCCAGCAGGTCGTACTGGAAGCTGGGCGGGAGCGGGGACCGTTCGTCCACGGCCTTGTCCATGTCCACCAGCTCCGGTTTCAGGGCCAGGTAAAGCGAGGTCTCGTATTCCCCGGCGTGGGAAGTTCCCCCGAAGTCCGACTCCCGCAGCCTGGCCCCCAGTTCCCTCACCTTGCGAAGACCCCAGTGGTTTACGGTGGCGCAGAGAATCTTCCCCTCGTATTCCAGGTTGGAGAGCCGGGCGGAGAGATCCAGGGGGGAGGTGTTGCTCCCGTGGCCGTTGACCACCAGGATGCGTTTGAAGCCGTGGTGGGCCAGGCTGCAGCAGACATCCTTCACATAGCGGATGAAGGTGTCCCAGCCGATGGTGAGAGTGCCGTGAAAATCCATGTGGTGAGGGCTGTAGCCATGGGCCACGGCCGGCACCAGCAGGGATTCGGCGGGAATGCGGGCCACGGCCCGCTCGCAGATCTCGGTGCAGAGCCTGACATCCACATCCACCGGCAGATGGGGCCCGTGGTCCTCGTAGGTGGCCACCGGCAGCACCGCCACCCGATCCTGTGCGGCGGCCTCCCGAATCTCATACCAGATCATCTCGGCAAAGCGGTACTTTTCCATTTCCCCTCCCGTAGATGCGGGTGACGGCGTCAAGTAACGGAGCCCGGTCCCCTACCCACTCAGAGGAAGCAGAGACGGGTGAATTGGTGGCGCGGGCGCTGGATGGTTCCGGCAAATCCTGTTATCGCCAGGCCTCCCGGAAGAAGCGCAGGGCATTGCCGCTCAGGATGCCTTCCACGACCTCCTCCCCGTAACCGGCCTTGCCGAGCACCGCCGGAAAGCCCTGCAGGTCGGCGATGGTATCCACGTCGGTGGGAGTGACCTCGGCCCCGAAGCCCCCGTCCATGTCGGTTCCGATGGAGATGTTTTCGAGTGAGCCGCCGGCCAGTTCCCCGATGTGCTCGATATGGGGGATCAGCCCCTCCATGCCGTACTTGGAGACATAGGTCGATCGGTCGGGCTTGTTTTCCCACACCACCTCGGGATCGATGAACATCTGGCAGAACACCATGCCGATGATGCCGCCCCGGCGCACCAGCTCCCGGATCATGTCGTCGGTCAGGTGGCGCTGCCCCCTCACCACGGACCGGCAGACGCAGTGGGAAGCCATCACCGGGCCGTCCCAGATCTCCAGCGACTCCCAGACGGCCTGGTCGGCCATGTGGGTGATGTCCAGGACCATCCCCGCTTCTCGCATGGCACGGTAAAGGTCCTTGGCCGGCGGCTTCAGGCCTCCCACCGTATTGGTGCCGTGGATGTAGGTGTTGTGTCCGAAGTGAGCCGGTCCCACCACGCGAAGTCCGGCGTCCCACCAGAACTCCACGTCGTCGGGATCGATGATGGGGTCGGCGCTCTCCATGGAGAGCACGTGGTAGATGGGGGTGTCGTCCCTGGGGTCTTTCCAGGCCTCCACGGCTTCGTTCAGGTCCTGAAGGGACTTGACCGGCTTGATCTGTCCCCGTCGAGCCATCACCTGGTAGTAGGCCAGGTGCCCGCGCCCCATGCCGATGGCCTGCTCCTGGGTTCTCATGCCGTCGCGCATGGCGCCGCGCCGGCCGTCAATCCGGGACATGATGGTGCTGAGCATGATCCCCACGCTGCCGCTGCGCATCTCCGGGAAGGTAACCGTGCACAGACCCACGTTGTAGTCGGAGGCCACCTGGGGAGGCTCCCCGGCCTCCTGTTCCCTCACCTGGTGGGCGGTCAGGGTGAGGTTTCGGTTCCAGAAAAGGGCATCCCAGGCCAGGTCCAGGTGCAAGTCGATGATCAGAGGCTGTGACATGGGTTCTCCAGGGAAAGGTCGGGCTGGAAGAGAACGGGGCACGCAAGGGATGGTGCTTGACGCCCACCCGCTACGCCCCTCGACAAACTGGTTGGAGATTGTCACACAAGGCCGAGGGCGATGCAAATGGGGCGCCCCCCGGGAGCGCGGGCGTCCCGCCCGCATCCTTATTCCTGCCGACGCCTCCTCCCCCGCCAGACCTCGGCCGCCCTGGCTTCCGGTTGAACCCTCGGCCGGAGGCACTGTGGTAAGATTCCCCTCTCCAGGCGGCAGCAAGTAGGGGAGAAGGAAGTCGCACTATGAAAGGTGGAAAACCAGGCTATGGGTTCAGGTCCCGGTTGGGGGGTGCCTTGCAGCGCCTCTGCCTCTGCAGCGTCACCGTCCTGCTCGTCTCCGTTGGCTGCACACAGGCGGCTCCCGCAGACGAGGTACACCTGTTCCGGTCCCTCCAGGCCGATCGGAACCGCGTCTACGAGGGGGCGCCGGGAAGCGGCGGGGGCCATCCCCTGGTCTGCCAACTGGCCAACGGCGAGGTCCTGGCCGTTTTTCAGGCTTGGGACGCGGATTCCGACTGGCGTCTTCTATCGTCCCGGTCCGGCGACGGTGGGCTCCGCTGGAGCGAGCCCCGGATCCTGGTGGACGGCCCCGAAAGCGAGGGGAACCTGGCCTTGGGAGTGCTGCGGGACGGCACGGTGTTGTTGGGCTATGAGACCTTCCAAATCCTGCGAGGCAAGGATGGTCCCCCGGCCCGCTATCTCGCCTACCAGGTCATGCGCTCCAGCGACCACGGCAGGAGCTGGAGTTCTCCGGTGAAGATTCCCCACGATCCCGGCTCGCTGGCCCTGGCTTCCTATTCCTCCATCCTCCAGCTTCCCAACGGGACCGTGCTGATGCCTCTCTACGCTTACGTTGAGGGCGAGGAAGGCGAGGCCGGACAGCAGTCATCCCCCAGGCATTTCAGCTACCTGTACCGCTCCCGCGACGGCGGTCGAAGCTGGGGAGACCGCAGCCTGATTGCCGCCGGCTTCAACGAGACCAACCTGGTCCGTCTGAAGTCGGGGAAGCTGCTGGCGGCAATGCGGGAAGAGCAGAAGCCCCCCGGACGGAGCGCCCTGGCCGAATCGACCGATGGCGGCCGCCACTGGAGCCGGCCGCGTTATGTCACGGGAGCCAGCGAACATCCGTCCAGCCTCCTGCAGATGCCCGACGGCACCGTGGTTCTGAGCCACGGGGTGCGCCACCCACCCTATGGCGCCCAGGCGCTCTTGAGCCGTGACGACGGACGAACCTGGGACCGGACCCGAAAGCTCATGCTCGGGTACCACTCCTGGGGCGGTGGCGGCTATCCCTGCACCATCCGCCTGGACTCGGGCCATCTGCTGACCCTCTACTACGGCAACGCCCGCCAGGGTGGACAGAGTTTCCCCTTTGTGGAGGCCGTGCGCTGGAGCCTGCCGTGATCTGTCCGTCTTCTCTGCCAGTCAGGCCACTCCGGGAGATTCAACCGTGAAAATCACCGATCTGAAAGTGTTCCACATGGCCGGAGGCCACGCCAACTGGATCTTCGTGAAACTCTACACCGACGTGGGCCTGACCGGCGTGGGGGAATCCTCCATGGAGCGCCACGACCCGCTCCTGATCCGGGCTCTGGAGTCGTTCCGGGACTTTCTGGTCGGCAAGGACCCCCACCGGATCGAGCTGATCTGGAACTCCCTCTACAAGCAGACCTTCTGGTATGGGCAGCTCATCCAACTGGCCGCCTTGAGCGGGGTGGAGCAGGCCCTGTGGGACATCAAGGGCAAGGCTCTGGGGGTTCCCGTCCACGAGCTGCTGGGAGGGCGCCTGAGGGACCGGGTTCGGGCCTACGCCAATGCCTGGGCCTTCCAGGAGGTGGTGACCGAGACCAAGGCCGAGGACACTCCCGAATCGGTGGCCCGCCAGGCCCGGGCCATGGTGGATCAGGGATTTACGGCCATGAAGTGGGACCCGTTCCGCGACGGCGGACAGGTCATCTCCAGGAGCGAGGAGAACTACGCCCTGGAGTCGGTCCAGGCGGTTCGCGAGGCCGTGGGCCCCGACATCGATCTGCTCATCGAATGCCACGGCCGATTCAACATGTGGAGCGCCATTCGCATCGCCCACAAGCTGGAGCCGCTGGACCCCTTCTTCTACGAGGAACCCATTCCGCCCGACAACATCGACGCCATGGCCGAGGTGCAGCGGGCCATTCGCATCCCGGTCGCCACCGGCGAGCGCCTCTACACCCGCTGGGACTTCCGGCCGCTGCTGGAAAAGCAGGCCGCCCGCATCATCCAGCCCGACGTCTGCCACGCCGGCGGCATCCTGGAACTCAAGAAAATCGCGGCCATGGCCGAGACCTACTACGTCAGCGTCCAGCCCCACAACTCCAACGGCCCCCTGTCCACCGTGGCCAGCCTGCACCTGGACGCCTGCATTCCCAACGTTCAGATCCAGGAATTCTTCTACCCCTACCTGGAGCGCTACAACCAGGTCCTCACCGAGCCCATCCAGTACCGCGACGGCTACCTCACCATCCCCCAGGGTCCCGGACTGGGCACCGACATCGACGAAGAAGCCATTCGCCGGTATCCCCCCATGAAGATCCCCCAGGAAGCCACCTGGATGGGTTCTTACTGGTAAGGCTGGGCTTTTCGTGTTCCCGCTTGTCGATCATCTATGAACGACAAAGGGTGTTGTCGATCATTTTCTTGAAAAAGTGATCGGCAAAGATGATTGTGTATCGCAGATGAATGCCAAGACGCTTCCACTTAAAGCCGCACCTGTGCGACTCCGCCCTGCTACTTCGACCGACGATCGATTTTGTTCATCATCGCGTTGCAGATCTCATCGACGGTAGCGTCGATACTTGAGCGTTGCGACTCCAATTCCGAGTATCGTAGGCGATAGCGTATGGAAGCAATGGTTTCTCCATCGATTTGCGCTTCGAACGAGAAGCGTTCTTCTTGCAATTTCCAGATCATAGACAGTTTGATCGAGAATCCTTCTCTTCCCCTCCCTACGTAACGGCTCAATTTCAATTCACGCATTAGTTGTACTTGGCGCTGATCGTCAAGCTTGAACCCTGGTCTTGCCACAAAAGACCGCTTCGTCTGTTCCCAACTCTTTCGATCAAATAAGGCGCTCGAAGTAACGTGGGTATGCACTGTCCATAGTGATGAACCCCAGTTGCTGTCATGAAATAACTGACGTAACGACTCAAGTTTCGCCTCCATCTTTTCAACCGTGGGGCGAACCGAATTCGAGACCACGTCATCCACGACTCCGATGTCGGACGCATCAGGCTCGCTGCCTCTGTTGCGTCGCACGAAGACAGCTATCTCCTTATCAATATCCCCGGGTTCCTGGATCGATTCCCCCTTCGCCGCCCGAATCGCTGTCGCCAGCGACCACAGGGTGTTTTCCAGCATGAATTGAGTCAGCGGCAACATTCGACCGACATCGGCGTTCTGGAGTCCCCCGATGTAGCGGTCACGGTCCGTGCTTCTGATGACCATCGGGGGCAAATCTCTGCGAAGAAGAAGGTAGTTGACGAGCAGCCGTGCAGTGCGCCCATTCCCGTCATCGAATGGATGAATGCGGAGAAACCGCCAGTGGGATTCCGCCAGAAAAAGCGGTAGTGGATAGGTGCTCCGCTCAACGTCGCGTTGAAAATCACGTGTCCATTCTTCCATCAATGCGGGTGTTTCTTCGGGTTCTGCGAATCGATGGAGTTCTCCGGTGGCCGTTCGCACGTGGTTCGGCAGTGTCTTGTACTGCCCCGGGACGATGCGCTTGCGCGTTGGCCGTCCGTCCGGCGTCTCCGCGCTCGCCCAAAACGGTTCCTTGAGAAGTATCTTGTTCAAATCCCGAATATCGCTCTGACGAAGTGGATGGCCTGAGCGCGCCAACTGGCGCGTATACTCGATGGCGACATCGTGGGCTTTCATCTCCTCGTAATCCCGCATCGGGCGTCCACCACCGGTGCGGCCGTGGATAAGCAGCAGCTCGGTCTCGGCATAAGTCAGCGTATTGCCTTCAATGTGGTTGCTGTTGTAGTTCCATTCGAGTCGGAGTTTTCGCCAGAGGCGTTCCTCGTCCACGCTAGCCACAGTATTGCGCCGCTCGACCCACTCCGAAATCGCTGCGTCCAAGTCCGCCATGGGTTCAAAGATGCGGACGTGTTCGATCGTGATTTTGGGAATGGCAATCCCGAGCGAATGGGACTCAACGATCCACTGGGCCAAACGCTCCCTGCCCTCGACATCGCTCTCGACATCGGGCACTGCATCGGCGTCTATCTCATACCCTCCCAACTGCGGGTGCTCGACGACGACCCGGCCCGTACGCTCGGTGACGTCAGCAGTGTCTCCGGTGATCGGACACGTCCCCTTCATCCCAAAAACTCCTCTTACACGACGCAAATATTCTTCATGCCTGCCCATCCAAAGGAGCGCCGATTGCCCGACTGTAACACGAATCCCTTTGAGTTCGAAGGCTTCCGACCTCTAAGGCTTCTGGCCTCTAATTTCGGGGGTATCTCCCATACGGTCGGCATTGCCAATCCCGGGCGTTGCTGCCATAATGGCGGCGTCGTGCATGTGCTTTGGAGTATTGCTCAGGGAGGTTTCTCGATGGCGGGTCCGATGATCGATGAGGTGGAGGAAATCGTTGCCAACGCGGGTTACGAGGTGGTCAAGGTCGAAGGCGATACCCTGCAGATCAGGGACATCGAGAGCGGGATCTCGGTCTCCTGCGTGCTGGAGCAGGACATTCTCTACAACACGGTCTCCTGCCAGGTGGTGGATTCGGGCTCGGTCACCCCGGCCCTGATGGTCCGCATGCTGGACGCCCAGAACGGCATTTCCACCTCCGCCTTCCAGCTTTACGACCTGGAGAACGGCAAGACGGCCATCACCCTGAACAACTTCGCCAAGCTGCAGAGCCTGGGCGAGGACGATCGGGACGACATCCTCTCCTGCATCAGCTTCCTGGTCGGGGATGTCTGCGAGGCCAGGGACCTGCTGGGTTAGCCTCGGAGCGCCCGACCCGCATTTCTTACCAAAGGAGTCGACAACCATGGGGATCCTGGACAGATTGTTTCGAGTCAGCAAGGGCAAGCTCAACGAAGGCGTTGACAAACTGGAGGATGCCACCTTCGAGTCGACCCTGCGGCAGAGCATTCGGGACATGGAGGACCAGCTCCACCGCGTGATCCGGTCCGCCGCCGATGCCATGAGCAACTGCAACCGCCTGGAAGCCGAGTACGGCAAGCACCTGGAGCAGGCCAAGGACTGGGAGGGCAAGGCGCGGAAGGCCCTGCTGGCGGGCAACGAAGATCTGGCAAGGAAGGCCCTGGCCAAGAAGACCGAATGCGACCAGCAGGCGGCGGCTCTGAAGGATGCGGTGGATCAGGGCGTGGCCGCCCGCGACAAGCTCAAGAACCAGGTGGAGCAGCTCCGCCGCAAGATCGACGAGTCCAAGCGCAAGGCCAGCACGCTCATCGCCCGCAAGAACGCCGCCAACGCCCAGAAGAAGATGGCCCAGGTGATGAGCGGTCTGGGAACCGATGACAACGCCTTTGCTTCCATTTCGCGTTTCGAGGAGGCCGTCAACCGGGAAGAAGCTACCGCCAAGGCCTATGAGAACATGTCGGTTGGCGCCGACCCCGACCTGGAGAAAGAGTTTGCCGCCCTGGACGTCTCCACCACCGACAGCGAGCTGGACAGGCTGAAGGCCGAGGTGGAGTCCTCCAAAAGGCCTTAGGCCGGGGGCAGACGGCACCTCGCCATGACCGAAGTCCTCATTCTGATCCTGCTGGGCCTGGCGGGCTATTTCCTCTACAAGGCGCTTCGCAAGAAAAAGCCCAAGGCGGAGGCCTTGCCCCAGAGAACCGACCTGGCCAACCTCACCATCAAGGATGCAACCCGGGGGGACAACATCATTCTTTCCGGAGCCGGCCAATCCTACGAGGACATTTCCTTTACCGTGGACCGACTGAACCGCTACGAGTCCGACGGCGAGCAGTGGTTCGAGTTGAGCGGCCTCGGCGCCGGCAAGAGGGTTTTCCTGGAGTGGTCCGAGGACGACGAACTGGAAATTACCCTTCAGAGGCAGGATGGGCTGCACCTGGAAGCCATCGGCGTCACCGAGGAAGACCTGGCCCAAATGGACGAGGAGAGGTCGCGGTCGCGTTTCATCGAGTATCAGGGCAAGCGATGGCATTACCGGGAAAGCGCCGAGGCCGGTTACTTCAAGGACGACGGGCCCGAGGGCGAGGGCTTCTATTACTGGAAGTTCGATTGCGACGAGCTTCAGCTCTTCATCGAGAAGTATGAGGGCGACCCCTTCGAGGTCGGCATCTCGGAAAAGATCAGCCCCGGCCGGGTCAGGATCTTCAGAGCCTAGGCAGTCATTCTTCCCGGGCGGAATCGCCCGGCACGGGCTCTGACCGACAGCCTTCACCACAGGATCCAAACAACGGTGCAGCTACCATCTTCCCTGTCATGCACCGGGCAACCGGCTGAGAATTACGGTCCGGCGCTCGCCTTGCCCTACCAGGACACCTCGCACCGGAACCTGCGACTCTGCCTGTTTCGGGAAGCCATCGACCTCTCCCGCTTCAAGGTCGTAGCCTCGGCCGCCCTGCGCCACCTCGACATGGACTTTGAGGTTCATGTGATCGGGGCCAGCCACCTGGTACGCTGCGGGCAATGGTCGGAACTGCTATCCTGCGCCGGCGGAAGCGAGACGGCGCCTGTCCTGGCCCTGGGACCGGACTTCTCCGGCCGGCAACCCTTCCGCTACCTGGACGGGAACCTCCGCTACGAGTTCGAGATCGGGCTCCTGTCGACCGGAGGGGTCTCGGGGCTGGATCGGCTGGATCGAGCTCAGGCCCGGATCAGACGCTATCCGGTCCACCTGGCCTCGGAGTTTGCGACCGAAAATGCCGGCCCCCGCCCGCCGGTGACCTGCCTGGGGGTGCGCCCACTGGAGCGGGGGCTGGAAGTGAGTTCCCTGCACTACTATCCCCAGGAGTCCACCGGGGTCTTGAGCTTGTCGGTGACGACGGTTCGGTAGGAGGAGAACCATGGACAGACAATCCCTGCTCTACGCCTCGGCCGGAATAGCCATGTTGGCGCTCCTGGTGGTGGTTCTCACCTACTCGGGCGGGGGATTGAACCCGCAGACCCAAGCCGGCCTGGCGACCGCCGAGCAGCTCCTGAACACCTCGCGGACCAACCATGGCGAGTTGAGCCGCGAGGCCCGCTCCCTGATCGACTCCATGACCGGGCTGCCTCCGTCCAGGCGGGAGCAGTGGCTCACTCGACTGGACCAATCGGAAAAGGACCTGGAATCCGCCTCCAGCGAGCTGGAACAGGCCGCGGAACTGGCTGCCCGGGACGACGATGAACTGAGGGTGGAAATCGAACGCCGCATCGACCAGTCCAGGCAGAAGCGGACCCGGGCGTTGCAGGCCACCAGCGAGATACTGGATGTGGCCAGGACCGTCGGCGAGGTGGACAAGAATCGCGGCCGCTACGTCGGCGAGGCCCGCGCCGGCTACCGCCAAATCGCCGCCTACCGCCCCGCCAGCGTCGCCGGCGCTCGGAGAGCCATGATCGACTGGCCCGAGAAAAAAGCTGACCTGAGCCAGGCCATTCAACAGATGGCTGACGTCAAGGCGCGGACGGAGTCCCTGTGGAAGGAACGGTCCCGGGCCATCGGCGCGCCCGACGCCGATGCCTTGCTGATTCTGGAGACCCACCAGAACCTCCAGGCCGA
>JAPPFQ010000204.1 GCA_028875135.1 Acidobacteriota bacterium | reverse complement strand
CTCCCCGGGAAGTGACCTTTTCCAGGTAGGCTCCGGCCTCTGCGCCCGGCCACTGGTAAATCGGAATCATCGGTGTAAACTGTCCGCCAGCCGTTGGATGAGACGGCTCACCGCCTGGCGCTTCACCTGGTAGCTGGCCCGGTTGACGATCAGCCGGGCCGAAACATCGCAGATCGGCTCGATGACTTCCAGCCCGTTGTCGGCCAGGGTGCGCCCGGTGGCGACCAGGTCGACGATCCGTTCCGAGAGTCCCAGCCGGGGAGCCAACTCAACGCTGCCGGAGAGATAGATGATCTCCACCGGGACGCCCTGGCGGGTAAAGTGATCGGTGGTGATCCGGGGGTACTTGGTAGCGATTCGTACGGCAGAGAGTTCGCGGTAGTCCTTCCGGGCCGTGCTTCTGGGGCCGGCGACCGCCAGGATGCATCGGCCGATCCCCAGATCCAGCGGTTGATGCACGTCGGCCTCCGATTCCAGCAATACGTCCCATCCGGCAACACCCAGGTCGGCGACGCCATACTCCACGTAGGTCGGGACATCCACGGGTTTGAGCATAAAGAACTGGAAGCACCCGCTCCTGTCCCGAAAGATGAGCTTTCTGGAATTCGCCTCGGAGGCGTCCAGCTCCACGCCCGCCCGGCCCAGCAACTCCAGGGTCGCGTCCTGAAGCCTGCCCTTGGAAAGGGCCACTGAGAGGATTTCCTCGGATTTCACCGAATTGCTCATCGCAGTTTCAGCGGCAGGGCCATCAGCCGTTCCAGGAAGAAGGTGAACCCGACCGAAGGGAGATCGCAGCCGAAGTTCTTCAACAGGTTGTCGTAGCGGCCTCCGCTGCCCACCTCGAACCCCAACCCGGGCACGTAGATCTTGAAGATGATGCCGGTGTAGTAGTCCAGCCCCCTCACTTCGCTCAGGTCGATGGTCAGATGTTCGGCGAGCTTGCGGCGCTTCAACTCGGCGTAGAGCCCCGCCAGGTTGTCCAGGGCCGACAGGGATCTCTCATTGGAAACCAGCCGCCGGGCGTCGTCGATGGTTTCGGCGTTGCCGGTCAGTTGAAGCAGTGCGTGCAACACCTCGCGGCGCCGGGGGGACAGCTGCAGGCGTTCCATCTCGGCCTGCAGTCCCACGGGATCTTTCCGGTCGATGAGCCTCCTGATTCGGGAGAGGTCCTGAGCCGAGAGGCCGAATCGTTCCACCAGGCCCGCGAAGAAGCCCATCTCGCCCAGGTTGAACTGAAAGCGATCGATACCGACACGCTGCAGCGCTTCCATGGCCACCTGGATGACTTCGGCGTCGCAGGCGATCCTCTCACCGCCGATGTTCTCGATTCCAAGCTGGAAGGACTCGCGCTGCCTCCCGCCCCTGGGGGCTTCGTAGCGCAGGACATCGCCGCAATAGCAGAGCCTCAGGGGCTTGGGCCGATCCTGCAGGCGGGTGGCCACGGTCTTGGCCACCAGGGAGGTGAATTCCGGGCGAAGGGCCAACAGATTCCCCTCCCGGTCGACGAAGCGATAGAGCGCCTCCTCCAACTCCGCCCCCATGCCCCTGGAGAAGACATCGTAGTAGTCGAAGATCGGCGGGATGATCTCCTCGTACTTCCAACGGCTAAAGATGGAAAAGACGAGCCTCTCCAGCCGCCGGCGGCGTTTCACCGCCGGTCCGAAGAGCACCTGAGTGCCCAGCGGAACTTGAGTCAAGGTCTTCATCGGCCCTCAGTTCTGGCGGATGCTCCTTCCCTGGTTATCGATCTCCAGCTCGAGCGGACGGCAGGCCACTCCGTGGCGATTGAAAATGGACTGGATCTGCTTGAACACATCCCGGCCGTCCCCTTGAATGAAGGCAGCCACGCTGGGCCCCGCTCCGCTCAGGCTGAGTCCCAGCAGGCCGGGGATTTCTCCCCGGTTGAGGGCCAGGACCTCCTGCAGTCCCGGAATCAGAGGCGCCCGGTAGGGCTGATGCACCTTGTCGCGGAGCGATTCCCTCAAGAGCCGGAATTGCCCCGCCATCAGGGCAGCTACCGTAAGAGCGCTGCGCTGCAGGTTGAATATTACGTCACTCATCTTGAACTGGTCAGGTACAACAGCCCTGGCCTCGCTGGTGGGCAACCGGATGTCGGGGACCACCAGCAGGACTTTCAGCGCGTCCGCGACCCGTGTCCGAAAAAACGACACCCTTCCTTCTTCGTCGACACAGCTCACGGTGAAGCCCCCGAAACGGGCCGCCGTCAGGTTGTCGGGATGGGACTCGAACTCCAGTGCGTATCGGTAGAACTTATCCTGAGACAGATCCTCTCCCACCAGGGCCTCGTAGGTTCCCAGGGCCGCCACAATGGCCGCCGCGCTGCTGCCCAGCCCGCGGGCCAGAGGAATGTGGTTCCGCACCTCCAGCCTGAGCGTTGGCGGGGGACGTCCTTCCCCCTGGAACACCCGCCGGATCACCTTCCACATCAGGTTCTCGCGGACGCTGAGCAATTCCCCGGCGCCTTCTCCCTCCGTGTGAATTTCCGGGGAGCCGCTACCAGACTCCTGCACGCGGACCCTGAGGTAGAGACCCAACGCCAGCCCCAAAGCGTCGTACCCCGCCCCCAGATTGGTGGAACTTGCAGGAACTTGAATGGAGTAGGCGGCGGCCATGGAGTGGTCAGTGGGGAATGATGAATGATGAATGATGAATGATGAATGGGGAAAGGGGAATGATGAATGATGAATGATGAATGATGAATGATGAATGATGAATGAAAAGTTGTTTGGTCGATGGGCTAGGCACGGGGAAGAGAGTCATCCACGAAGGAAAACGAAGGGCCACCGACGGACTGCAAAAGCGTTTGGCCGCAGCTCCTTGTTGAAGCAGGTTTTTCCTTGCCTTGGCTCCTTCGTGTTGATTCGTGGCTATTCGTGGTTCGCCGTCATGAACAATCGGATTCTTCCCCTCGAACGATCCACCCAGCAGGGCAGGACTCCACGGACCACCAATCACCATCAACTCTTCACTATCCACTGTCCTCCACTCTCCAATCCCAATTCATCATTCATCACTCATCATTCCTCATTCCTAATTCATCATTCATCATTCATCATTCGCCTCAGCACTACCTCGCGCATCCCCTGCAGGGAGGCTTCGCGTCCGGTCCAGAGAAAGCACTGCCTGGCGGCTTGTCCGACAAACATCTCCAGGCCGCTCACCACCCTGGCCCGTTTTCCGGCTTCCCGAAGGAGCCGGGTCTCCAAGGGATTGTAGACCATATCGAACACCGTGCCGTACCTCAGTTCCTCTCCGGGCACCGGACTCTCATGGATGGCGGGGGACATGCCCACCGGGGTGGCGTTGATCAGAAGATCGCCGCTGTAACGGCTGGAACGGTCCAGGGAATCCGCCTCGAACCCGAAGTCCCCGGCCAGCGCCTCGGCCTTGGACCGCTTCCGGGCCAGGACGGTAACCCGCCAGCCGGCGTCCCTCAACACGGCGGCGGCGGAGCGGGCGGCTCCGCCGGCTCCCAGCAACACGGCCCGGCCAGGCGGGCCATCCAGGCAGTCACGCAAGGCATGGCGGACGCCGTCCAGGTCCGTATTGTAAGCCCACAGGCCTTCGTCGCGTCGGACCAGGGTGTTGGCGGCCCCGCATGCCGCCACGCTCGGATGCCGGGAGCTCACGTACCGCAACACGCCGACCTTGTGCGGAAGGGTGACGCTGAGCCCGCCGAAGCGTTTCAGATAGGGCGCGAACGCTTCCAGGTCGGGCGTGGGCAGAGGCAGGTAACGGCAATTCAGGCCGAGCTGCCGGAAGGCGTAGTTGTGCACCTGCGGAGACAGGGAGTGACCGATGGGATGGCCGATCACTCCATAAAAGAGAGTACCGGCATCGATCGAATTCAAGCCGTAGACGCAATTCAGGTCCCGGGAGGTGAATTGCCCGGGGGCCGTCTCCTGACCCGCGCGCGTGGTTGCGTAGGTGAGGAGGGCCCCGCGGCTGGGAGCCACCAGGCGGGAATAAACGCCCAACTCCCCCATGGCCACCGCAATGACGGGGAGGCCCTGCCGCCGACCCTGTGACACCAGCTCCAAGAGGCGAAAATTGTCGGCGAAATCGGCCGCAAGGGTGGCGATCTTCACCACGTCGGCATTGACCGCCAGAATCCGCTGGAAAACCGCCTGGAGATCGGAGGGAGTATCGCGGAAGTTGTGGTAGGACCCGATCAACCTCCAGGATCCGTCCCTGATCTCCTCCAATCGAGTGGGGTCCACTGCCTCCAGCGTTTCCACCTCGATATCCAGAAAGGAAAAACCCGCTCCCCTGATCCTTCCCAGCATCTCCAACTGTTGGATCGCTCCCCCCTCGAACCGTCCTCCAAACGGTTTTCTGCGAAGCGTCCCGATGACCGGCACACCCGCCAGGGCCACCCAGCGCTGCATCCGCTGCGGGGTCAGTTGAGAGGGATCCAGGTAGTCGAGTCGAAATTCCAGCAGGTCGGAATCCCGGCGGCTCTCCAGAACGGCCCTTTCAAAGTCGCCCGGGGCGCACTCCCGGATGACGGTGCATATTTTTCCGTTGGGCGATGGGGACATGGGGGGATGGCGAGGGGCCGGCAGCGCTTGTCGGGAGTGAACGGGCGGCGGCGTTCAGGTTGCTCCGGTACGGGAACGGCAGTTGACTCTTGAGTGTAGCATAAGCCCTTTCCCTGCGCCAAGTTGACCGCCTTCCCGAGGCGCACGATTAAAGTCACCACTTGTGTTCTTGTGCCCTTTGTGGCCACTCCCGGCAGACGTCCCGCTGCCGAATTCTGCAACAGGCTCAACAGAAAAAAAAGGAATCCACGAATGGGCACGAAAGGGATGCAAGAGCACCTGGGTGCCGCTTGCCGATAAAGCAGGTCTATCCGTGCCTTGGCCTCTCCGTTCTTCCATTCATCATTCCTCATTCATCATTCATCATTCATCATTCCCCTTCTCTCCAAAGACCGTGGCGGTGAACCTCTCGACGGTGGCTCCGTTCTTCCAGGCCCGGGGGGACAGCCCTGCCTTCAGGCAGGCCTGTTCCAGAAACTGCTCAGGGGTCCAACCGTGCTCCTCCGCGACTTTCGGCAGCAGGAGACCTCGGCGCGTCTCCTGGCTGACCAGCAGGCCGTGGGTTCCCACCAGTATTTCGGAAGCGCCGCCGACCTTGTCCAGCCCGGAGAGTACCGAGAGCTCGATTTCCGTTTCGGGCAGGTCGGTCAGGTTCAATGGCCGAAACCGGACATCCTCGACGGCGGCAGACACGGCGCACTCCGGCACGGCCCGGTAAAGGGGCGTCACCGGCCAGGCGTAGCCGACGCACCCGCGCAAACGCCCCCTGAGGTAGAGCGTGACAAAAGCGCCCCGTTTCTGGAGAAGTTCCCGAGCGGACGGCGGATCGGGAACAGGCCGCACCCCCGACCGCAGGTAGACTTCAATCGTCGAGCGGGCGGCCTCGAGGAGATAGTCCCGCGCGGAATCATTGAGTGCGTACATCGCTCCGGCTTTTTTTCAGGAGGACGGGCTTTTCACCGCGGTTCGCCTGGCCGCGGATGCCGACCGCCTTCCAGAATTTTCGGAAATAGTCGACGGCCGAGGCCAGGGCGAAGATGACCGTCAGCCAGAGCGCGGCCAGGCTGAGCGGTTTCAACCAGAAGACTAGATTGCTCAGAATGATCAGGGTGACGGCCAGCACCTGCGAGACCATCTTGAGTTTCCCCAGTTCCGAGGCATCGATTGTGAGTCCCTGCCTGGCCGCGATGCTGCGAAGACCCGTGATGGCCAGTTCGCGCCCCACGATGATCACCACCATCCAGGCAGGCGCCCAACCGAGCTCCACCAGCGAGATGAAGGCAGCCGAAATCAACAATTTGTCCGCAATCGGATCCAGGAGTATGCCGAGCGTGGTCACTTGCCGGCGCCGTCGGGCCAGGTAGCCGTCGAAGTAGTCGGTGATGGAGGCGCCGAGAAAGATTACGGTGGCCAGGATGACGGAGAGGCTCTCGACCTGCCGTTCCGGATTGTAAACGCGGGTGAGGAGGACAACGACCAGAAGAGGGACCGCGAAGATGCGGGACAGGGTCAGCAAATTCGGAAGGTTCATCCGGAAAGTCTGATTTCTTTTGGGGAAGAATTCAACAGGAAATGTCGGGGTCAGAGCATCCCCAGTTGCAGCTTGGCGGCCTCCGACATCTTGGCCGGACTCCAGGGCGGATCCCAGACCAATTCGACCTGGGCGGAAGACACGCCCTCGGCCCCGGCAACCCTGGATTCGACCTCGCCCGGCAGGGTCCCGGCAACCGGACAGGCCGGCGAGGTGAGAGTCATTTGAATCTTGACGGCATTGGAGGGGTCGATGTCGATCTCGTAGATGAGCCCGATCTCGTAGATGTTGACGGGAATTTCAGGGTCGTAAACCGTCTGCAGCACCTCGACGATTCGCTGTCTCAACTCTTCCGACGGAGCGGACTCGAGTGGGGGGGAATCGGTGGTCATGGTTGCGTCCTCAAATTTTGGATTTTGGATTGCAGCTTATGGTTTATTCACATCGATGCACAGGATGCACAGGATTTTTTCAGCATTAGCTTCTAATGCCGGGAATCCGCAAAATCGCACCGGATCATCGCCTGAGCCGGCTTCTCGTGCAGGAAGCTCTCATCCTGTTAATCCTGTGCATCCTGTGCATCGATGTTCAATCATCTTGTTCCCGACAGGCCATGAACTTCTCTTGTTTCACTCTCGGATGATCTGACCGACAGGGCAGGGGCGCCACTTGTCTGAGCGCAGGCTCGCCAGGGCTTCGGAAACTTGACTGCCTCCTACTCGGTGGTGATCGGTTGCTGACTGTTCTCGAGGGCGGCCTTGGCCGTGTGCCAGGCAAGGGTGGCGCACTTGACCCGAACCGGAAAGGCGGCCACCCCGGCAAAAGCCACCAGCTTCCCCAGGTCATCCGGCGGCTCGATCGCCTGGCCGGTCACCAGGTCCTGGAACTGCCGAAAGGCCGTGGCAAGAAGGGCGGCTTTTTGGCCCTTCAGCAACTCGGTCATCATGGAGGCGGAAGCGGTGGAGATGGCGCAGCCCTTGCCCTGGAAGCGAATGTCCCGGACGACGTCCCCGTCGAGCTCCAGGGCAACCGACACCTTGTCCCCGCAGAGCGGATTGTCGCCCTCGGCCCTGTGGGTGGCGCTATCCAGGCTGCCGAAATTTCGCGGCCGCCGGGTGTGGTCCAGGATAACCTCCTGGTAGAGGTCCATCAACTCGGACATGAACCAAAAATCTCCCTGACCTTGCGAACCCCGTCCACCAGGCGGTCCACCTCCGCGTGCGAGTTGTAGAGACCGAAGGAGGCGCGGGCCGTGGCCGGCAGTCCCAGGCGCTCCATCAGCGGCTGGGCGCAGTGATGGCCGCCGCGAATGGCGATTCCCTCCCGGTCCAGAATGGTCCCGACATCGTGGGGGTGGGCTCCCTCGACCACAAAGGAGAGCACGCCTGCCTTGCGCCCGGCTTGACCGACGACTCGAACTCCCGGCACCGAGGCGAGCGCTTCGGCGGCGTGGGACAACAGTTCGCTCTCGTGAGCGGCGATACACTCCAGGCCGATGGTCCCCAGGTAGTCCAGGGCGGCGCCCAGTCCGATGACCCCGACGATATCGGGGGTCCCCGCCTCGAACCGGTAGGGGATCTCCTTGTAGCTGGTGCGCTCGAAGGAGACCGAACGGATCATCTCGCCTCCGCTCTGGTAGGGCGGCATGGCTTCCAGCAGGGAGGCTTTTCCGTAGAGAACGCCCACTCCGGTGGGACCGTAGACCTTGTGTCCCGAAAAGGCATAGAAGTCGCAGTCCAGGGCCTGAACGTCCAACTGGAGGTGGGGAGCGGCCTGGGCTCCGTCCACCAGCACCGGGATCCCCCGGCGATGGGCCATCCGAACCATTTCGGCGACGGGATTGACGGTTCCCAAGGCATTGGAGACGTGGGCGATGGCCACCAGGCGGGTTCGGGGGCCGAGCGCTTGTTCAAAGGCCTCGAGACGGACTTCGCCCTTGTCGTCGATGGGAGCCACCCGCAGGACCCCGCCCTTTTCCTCGCAGATCCTCTGCCAGGGCACGATGTTGGAGTGGTGCTCCAGGGTCGAAACCAGGATCTCGTCTCCCGACTCGAGCCTCTGGCGGGCCAGCGTTCCGGCCACCAGGTTGATGGCCTCGGTGGTTCCCCTGACGAAGACGACCTCGCGGGACTCCCGGGCATTGATGAACCGCTGCACTTTGCCGCGAACTTCCTCGTAGGCCTCGGTGGCTTCCAGGCTGAGCGCATAGAGGCCCCGGTGGATGTTGGAATAGCCCTCGCGGTAGAAGGCATTCATGGCTTCGATGACCGGGGCCGGCTTCTGAGTGGAGGCGGCGCTGTCGAGATAGACCAGCGGTTTGCCGGCGGCGCGGCTCGAAAGGATGGGGAAGTCGCGGCGCAGCCGGTCGACGTCCAGCGGCGGCGCGGCCGGCTGGACCGATGGCAGGGTTGCCCTCCTCATCCGGGTCACTCCTTGGATCCCTTCTCCGCCAGCCGGTGAAAGAGCGTCTTCTCCAGCCGGGCGCGAATGGGCTCGATTCGGATCTGGGAGGCAATGTCGTTGGCGAAGGCAAAGGTCAGGAGCTGGCGGGCCGCCTCCCGGCCGATCCCCCGCGACTGCAGATAGAAGACGGCCTGGGGATCCAATTGCCCGATGGTGGCCCCGTGAGTGCATTTCACGTCGTCGGCGTAGATCTCCAACTGGGGATTGGTGTTGACCAGGGCCTCCTCGGAGAGCAGCAGATTCTGGTTGGTCTGCTTCGAGTCCGTCTTCTGGGCGTGGGGCCGCACGATGATCCGCCCGTTGAAGACCCCGCTGGACCGGTCGTCCAGGATCCCCTTGTAGAGCTCGAAGCTGTTGCAATGAGGCTTGGCGTGGTCGATGGAGGTGTGGTTGTCCACGTGCTGCCTGCCGGTCGTGAGAGAGAAGCCGTTCAAGGTGGCTTCGGCGCCCTCGCCGTCCAGGACCGCGTTGACGTGGTTGCGGACCAGGGCTCCTCCCAGGGAAATGGAATGGGAGGACACGGTGGCGCTGCGTTCGAGATGGAACTGCATGGTGGCGATATGGAAGGCCCTGAGGCTCTCCTGCTGCAGCTTGTAGTGCTCGATGACCGCACCCTCCCGGGCCACCAGCTCGGTCACCGTGTTGGTGAAGTAGAGGGAGTCGGCCGCGCCCGAATAGCTTTCCACGATGCGGGCCTGGCTGTTGGCGCCGGCCAGCACCAGGCAGCGGGGATGGGAAACCACCGGCTCCCCTTCCTCTCTCGAGTGAAAATGCAAGTGAATGGGCTGCTCCACCACGGTGTTCGCTGGAAGATGGACCAGGGCAACGTCCTGCAGGAACGCCGTATTCAGGGCGGCGAAGGGCTCCTCCCCGTCTCCGGCGTAGCGACCCAGCGCCTCCTGAACGGAAGGCCCCTGGCCGTTGAGGAACTCCGACAGGCCCTGAACCCGAACGCCCGGCGGCAGGTCTCCGACAGACGAGTGTTCCCGGGAAAAGCGTGCGTTCAGGAACACCAGGCGGCAGGCCGAGGAGTCCTCTCCGGTCAGGGAGTCCAAATCGGACGGGACGGGACGGGAGTCGGAGGCGCCGGCATGAGCAAAGGCGGTCCGCGTCAGCGGAGTGAGGCTGGTAAAGCGCCAGGCCTCGTCGCGAGTGGTCGGGAAACCGCGACGGCTGAAGCCCCGGATCGCCGCCTGGCGCTTCTCAGTCAGCCAGGAAGGATCGCGGCCCGCCTGGCGGCGGGCAAATGCGTCGAACTGGGACAGGTAGCGATGCTGCTCGGGCGCCAATTCAGCCAGGTTTCGATTCATGGGTGTCTCTCTCCTCAGCTTCCCGGTGTCACGGCAACCTGAGCTTCGATCCAACCGTAGCCCCTGGCTTCCAGTTCGAGGGCAAGATCCTTGTCCCCCGACTTGACGATTTCCCCGCCCGACAGCACGTGCACGCGATCGGGCACGATGTAGTTCAGCAACCGCTGGTAGTGGGTGATGACCACGATGGCGCGGTCGGGGCGGCGCAAGGCGTTGACGCCGGCGGCAACCGTCTTGAGCGCGTCGATGTCGAGCCCCGAGTCGGTTTCGTCGAGGATGGCCAGGGTCGGGTCGAGCACCGCCATCTGAAAAATCTCGTTTCGCTTCTTCTCGCCGCCCGAAAAGCCCTCGTTGACGGAACGGCTGATGAAGCTCTGGTCCAGGTTCACCAGCTTGATCTTTTCCCGAACGACCTTCATGAACTCCATGGCGTCCAGCTCTTCCTCGCCTCGATGCTTGCGTATGGCATTCACGGCGGCCTTCAGAAAATAGACGTTGCTCACTCCGGGGATCTCCACCGGATATTGAAAGGCCATGAAGACGCCTTCGCAGGCCCGTTCCTCGGGCTCCATGTCCAACAGGTCCCGGTCCCGGTAGAAAACACTGCCCCGGGT
>JAPPFQ010000757.1 GCA_028875135.1 Acidobacteriota bacterium | reverse complement strand
TCATTTCGAGCAGTGGGAGAATCCGGACGAGATCGAGATCAAGCTGATCCTCAAGGGAGGAGGCTGCGAAAACAAGAACATCCAGTACTCCGTCCCCTGCGAGCTGCCCCACCTGGGGAGAGCCGACCGGACCCTGGACGGGGTTCGCAAGTGCATCCTGCATGCCGTCTGGCAGGCCCAGGGCCAGGGGTGCAGCGCCGGAGCCGTGGGGGTCTGCGTCGGAGGCGACCGCACCTCCGGGTACACCCACGCCAAGGAGCAGCTTTTCCGGACCCTGGACGACACCAACTCCAACCCCGAACTGGCCGCGCTGGAGGACTACATCATGAAGGCCGGCAACACCCTGGGGATCGGAACCATGGGCTTCGGGGGAGAGGTGACGCTGATCGGCTGCAAGGTGGGCGTCCTCAACCGCCTGCCGGCCAGCTTCTTCGTGTCGGTGGCCTATGACTGCTGGGCCTTTCGGCGGCTGGGGGTCATCCTGGACGCCGGGACCGGGGCTCTGAAGCGCTGGCTCTACCGCGACGACCAACCCGCCGCTCCCATGGCGGCCGGCGAAGGATTCTCGCGAACCGGCCGGGAAGTTCGGCTGCAGGCTCCCATCTCCGCCGAAGAGGTGCGCGGGCTCCGGATGGGCGACGTGGTCCTGGTCAGCGGCGAGATCTACACCGGCCGGGACGCCGTCCACGCCTACCTGATGAAGAACGACGCTCCGGTGAAGCTGCAGGGCAGCGTGCTCTACCACTGCGGCCCGGTGGTCCTGAAAGACAACGGCCACTACCGGATCACGGCGGCCGGCCCCACCACCAGCATTCGCGAGGAACCCTACCAAGCCGAGATCATCGAGCGGTTCGGCATCCGGGCCGTGATGGGCAAGGGAGGCATGGGGGCCAGGACCCTGGCGGGCCTGAAGGCATCGGGCGCCGTCTACCTGAACGCCATCGGCGGGGCAGCCCAGTACTACTCCCGCTGCATCGAGGAGGTGGTGGGCGTCCACCTGCTGGAATTCGGAATTCCGGAAGCCATGTGGCATCTGCGGGTCAAGGACCTGCCGGCCATCGTCACCATGGACTCCCACGGCAATTCACTGCACGCCGACGTGCACAATGCATCCTCCATTCTGTTGTCCAAGCTGGCAGAGCCTGTCTTTACCTGAGGCTCTCCGCCCCGGCAGCGAGCGGCTCGGTTAAGGGCTTGCCGGTCGGACCCTTGCAAGCGGGATGCGTTCCGACTATATTGAAGCCTGTCGCATCGCCCCGTGGTGGGGCAGGACCGAGCGGGAGTAATTCAGCGGTAGAATGCCAGCTTCCCAAGCTGGACGTCGCGGGTTCGATCCCCGTCTCCCGCTCCATCTTTTCCTCAAGCCAGCTTACGCCAAGAAACTCTCCCGCGTCGGTTAGTCGGGTTCCCGCTGTTACAGCCGAGAGACCGGCAAGTCCACCGTCGCCCTTTCTCATGTCCAGACTAATACTATAATTACCCAGGTGTTGCAGGCCATGTCTCAGCTTCGCATCCCACCCACCGACCAGCGGGCCGGACGTAGATTGATTCGGCAGGGTTGAACCTCGTAGATCTGGCGACGAGCCATAATGAGGTGTGATGCCTGACCACAACTATTTCGCCAACCTGATCTGGCAGATCGCCGATCTGCTGCGCGGTCCCTACCGGCCGCCACAGTACGAGAGGGTCATGCTGCCCATGACGGTGCTGCGGCGCTTCGACTGCGTGCTTGCTCCGACAAAGTTCAGGGTTCTTGAGGAATTCGACAGACGGAAATCCAAGTTTCAAGGCGAGGCTTTGGAATCCTGGTTGAACCCCGCTGCCGGCCAGCGCTTTCACAACCGCTCGGGCCTTGACTTCCAAAGACTCAAAGGCGATCCCGACAACATTGAGAGGCACCTGGTCAGCTACATCAACGGCTTCTCGAAGAACGTGCGGGACATCTTCGAATTCTTCGAGTTCGAGAACGAGATCGAGAAGATGCTCGAGGCGAACATCCTCTATCTCGTGGTCTCGAGGTTCGCCGACGTCGACCTGCACCCCACTACGGTCCCCAACGAGCAAATGGGACTTATCTTCGAGAACCTGATCCGCCGCTTCAACGAGTTGGCCAACGAGACTGCCGGCGACCATTTCACGCCGCGCGAGGTCATCCGCCTGATGGTGAGCATCCTGTTCATCGAGGACGATCGACTGCTCGCCACGCCCGGCGTCGTCCGTACGCTGCTCGACCCGGCCTGCGGCACCGGAGGCATGTTGGCGGAGGCGCAGAACTACTTGCGCGATCATCACGGCGGCGCGAGGCTGTTTGTCTACGGCCAGGACTACAACAAGCGCGCCTTCGCCACCGCCGCCTCCGACATGTTGATGAAGCAGGTAGACCACAACGGCGGGGGCGACAACATCCGCTTCGGCGACAGTCTGACCGAGGACCGCTTCCCGGGGAAGACCTTCGACTATTTCCTCACCAATCCTCCATTTGGCGTGGACTGGAAGAAGCAACAGAAGGAGATCAGGCAGGAGCACGACCGGCGCGGCTTCGACGGCGCTTTCGGCGCGGGTCTGCCGCGCGTGAACGACGGCTCGCTTCTCTTCTTGCAGCACATGTGGGACAAGCGCGAGCCCGTGCGCCCCGAGGAGCACAAGCACGGCTCCCGGCTGGCGATCGTCTTCAGCGGCTCGCCTCTGTTTACCGGTGGCGCGGGATCGGGGGAGAGCAACATCCGAAAGTGGATCATCGAAAATGACTGGCTGGAGGCCATCATCGCCCTGCCCGAGCAGATGTTCTACAACACGGGCATCGGCACCTACGTCTGGATTCTCACCAATCACAAGGAGAAGCGGCGTAAGGGCAAGATCCAACTCGTTGATGTACGTGGCTTGTGGACAGCGGGTGGCAGTGAAGACAACAAGCGCAGCCTCGGCGACAAGCGACGGCACCTCTCCGGGGAGCAGGTCGACGAGATTGTGCGCCTCTACGGCCGCTTCGAGGAGAACGACCGCTCGAAGCTCTTCGACAATGCCGATTTCGGCTACACCCGCGTCACTGTCGAACGGCCCTTGCGTCTGCGATACCAGATGACTGTCGAAGACAAGGCCCGGTTCCTCTATGCCTATCCGGACTTGCCCGACGACGTGCAGGCTGTCGACGAGGAATTGGGCCGTGAGCCGCAGAGCGACTGGAATGCGGTATGGAGCCGCATCGAAGAGGTGCTGCACTCACGCAACTCCGCGTGGAAGGCGCCGGAGAAGAAACTCTTCCGTAGCGTCTTTACCCAGAAGGACTCTGCTGCCGAGCCGGTCGCTAGGGGAGGGGACAAGGACGGATATGAGCCGGATGCCGACCTGAGGGACTTCGAGAACGTGCCGGTCAAGGATGACGTCGACGCCTATTTCGAACGAGAGGTGCGTCCCCACGTTTCGGACGCCTGGATGGATCGCAGCAAGGACAAGGTTGGCTACGAGATCAATTTCAACCGCCACTTCTACCAGTACACGCCGCCGCGGCCACTGGAAGAGATCGATGCGGAACTGAAGCGTGCGGAAGAAAAGATCAGGCGATTGTTGCAGGAGGTGACGGAATGATCAGAAACAGCGACAATCATCGCCGTCGGATTAAATATGTGGCAACCATGAATGACGATGTGCTGAACGAAGATAGCGATGACGACTACGAGCTGCAGTACGTAGATATCGGCAACGTCTATTCTTCCGGCTCCGTCCAAGAGCCCGTAACTTATCAGTTCAAAGATGCACCTGGGAGAGCTCGAAGGAGGGTGCGTGACGGAGACATCATAATCTCCTGTGTGCGCACCTACCTCCAGGCAATTGCGCAAATTCAGAACCCGCCGACTAACTTGGTCGTGTCAACCGGATTCGCCGTAGTGCGGCCGTCAGAGGAAATTTTGAACGGTAGCTTCGCCAACTACGCCCTACGCGAGCCCTCGTTCTTGGCTGAAATCGAAAAACGCTCGGTTGGTGTCAGCTACCCAGCCATCAAAGCATCGGATCTCGCCAACATTTCAATATATCTGCCTCCTCTCCCACAACAGCGCGCCATTGCCGACTACCTCGACCGCGAGACGGCCCGGCTGGACGAGCTGGTGGCTGCGAAGGAGCGGGTGATTACGCTGTTGGCCGAGAAGCGCCGGGCGCTCATCTCCCGCGCCGTCACCCGCGGTCTCGACCCGAAAGTCCCACTTCGCGAATCGGGTATCCAATGGCTTGGCAGGATTCCGGCTCATTGGAAGGCACGTAGGATCGCACGGCTCTTTCAGGAACGAGATCAGCGCGGAGAGCCTGACCTTAGACTGTTGGAGGTGTCGATCAACGCCGGCGTCATTACACGCCAGTTCTCTGGCGAACGAATCGAGGCCACCGCCGCGGACTTCAATACCTACAAAGTCGCGCGTCAGGGTGACGTGGTCTTCAACAAAATGCGTATGTGGCAAGGGGCTGTTGGGGTAGCTCCTGAGGACGGATTAGTGAGTCCGGACTATGTGGTTGCAGAACCTGTCGGGCCGTTGACTTCGGCATATGCAAACATGCTCTTTCAAACTGCTGCGTTCAGTGCGGAGTGTGCTCGGTACTCCCACGGTATAGTATGGGATCGGTTGCGGCTCTATTGGACAGGCTTCCGCGACATTGAAGTTCCATTGCCTCCGGTGCAAGAACAGGTCGAGTTAGTCGAGCAAATTGCGTGCGAGACCAAGAGACTTGATGGACTGAGCAAGGCGACCGAACGCACGGTTTTTCTTCTCAGAGAACGCCGTGCCTCACTCATCTCCGCTGCGGTGACCGGTCAGATCGATACAAGCGTATACATATGAGATACCGAGAGCCTTTGCCCGAGGGATGTCCGCCCGACAACGCTGACGAGATTTCCGCATCGCGGCGAGTGTTCCGGTTAGTACGGACGAACCCTCCAACGGAGGAAGATTTCAAGTCACAACGCGCAAAACAGCCCTCTCGCCAATTTCCCGGGATCACGGAATGTCAGTCCCACGGCTTGTCAGTATTTGGCAATCGTCAAGACCTTGATCGGTTGCTGAAGCTGCCACGCATGCGAGGGTGCCTCCCATGCAGCGTGACGCTTGGAGCAGGCGCTGGCAGCATTCAACAGACCGGACAATTGTCGCATCACACGTGGTGGCCGCTAGCAGATTTCGACATTCTCGCGCATTGCGTAGTGGAAATCCCATGAAAACGATTCGGCACATCAACACACTGTTTTACTACGACGGCCCACAGGTCTTCGAGGCTCGTGATGCCATCGGCGGACACTATGTTGCGGTCATGGTGGAAACAGATCACATCAATGAACGGTATCTCGTGGCTGGTGTTGCCCCAGAGCAACTACGCCGATTCCGTTCGGGTATGCTCGATCTCCGATCATTGTTGATCAAATCCGACAAAGAGGAGCGGTATCTGGCGACGGTGGCCTCTGGCCTGGAAGATCCTCTTTCGCTTGAGAATCTGCGCACGCCCCTTGCTGAAAGCAATTTGCTTCCCGACGCCGGCTTCGTGTTGCACGATCGGCCTTCAGACGACTTCGTTCTCACGCAAGCCCGGGAACGCCAAAACCTCGTGCTCGAGATTACAGCGGAACCGCCGGAGGCGGCGACGCAACACCGTATCCGCGCAAACACGCTCGCAGAGATGTTGCATCACGTTCAGCTCATGATCAAATATGCGTACAGAGCAGCGATACGCGGAAAAAAGAATCGCTATCGGCAGCCGGACGAAGACATGATGGACGTCGTCGTTCCAGCCGCTGCGGGATCATTTCAGATCGTTCTTGAAGCAGTGAGTCTGCCAAATTTGTTCGGAGACAGTGACCTTGCAAGTGGATTGCGACGTATCGATGCGCTCTTCAAGGATACTTCCAATCCTGAAACAACACTTACTGTTGCAAAGGAATATCGTGGACATTTGGCGGGGACATACTTGAGGCTCTTACGTTTCTTGGCTAAGCAAAAGACGGGATTACGTTACTCTTGGGCCGAGCCGAAGTCGGAGCACTCAAGCAACCGAGCGGTTTTGGAGTCCGAGGCAGGTCCTCTGGTAGATATTCTCTCAAGTGTCACGAATTTAGGCAGTGAGCGGGTAACCTTGGAGGGGACTTTTGAAAGGTTCAATCGCGAAAGCGGGTTGTGGGGCTTGCTCACAAGTGAGGGTAAGCGATCGGGGAAAATCATGGATGGAGGTCCCAGTCTGGACGGCTTGGAAGTCGGCGGGCGCTATAGATTTCATTGTGAGGAGGAGATAGAGGAAATCAATATCACAGGCCGTGAATCGCGGGTTCTCTATCTGAATCAACATGAACCGTTATGAGTTCTGGAAGAAACACTGGCGACCATCAAGTAGCTACAAAACAACGATTTCCGGTTAAATCAACTCAGTTTCTCTGCAAGATGTGAAGCGAACGTCCCGAGTGACAGGCGTCTGAATGCGAAACATGAGCCAGACCTCCGAAGCCGCCTTCGAGACCGTCATCGAAACGAATCTGCTTCAGGACGGATATGTGCGGATCAAGGGCGAAGGCTTCGACCGCGAGCGCGCGATCTTTCCCGACAAGGTCCTGGCCTTTATCCGCGAAACCCAGCCGAAGGAATGGGCCAAGCTGGAACGATTGCACGGTGACAAGACCGGCGAGCAAGTACTCAGCGATCTGTGCAAGTGGATAAACAATCACGGATCGCTCGCGACACTTCGCCATGGGTTCAAGTGCTACGGCCGAACGCTTCGCACGGCCTACTTCAGGCCGGCGCATGAGTTGAATCCCGAACTCCAGGCTCGCTATTTCGCCAACCGCCTGGGACTTACCCGCCAACTCCACTTCTCGCCGAACTCCGAGAAGTCACTCGACGTCGCGCTGAGCCTGAACGGCATTCCGGTTGTGACGCTGGAACTCAAGAACCCGTTCACCGGCCAGACGGTCGAGGACGCGCGTCACCAGTATCAGCGGGAACGGGACCCGCGTGAGCCCATCTTCGAATTCAAGCGACGCGCACTGGTCCATTTCGCCGTGGATACCGAGTCGGTGCTCATGACCACCCGGCTGGCCGGCAAGGCGACGAAATTTTTGCCTTTCGACAAGGGATTCGAAAACGCAGCCGGCAACCCGCCCGATGCCGCTGGCCGGACCTACCGCACGGCGTATCTGTGGGAAGAGGTGCTGCAACGTGACAGCCTGCTCGATATCCTGGCCCGCTTCATGCACTTACAGATCGACGTGAAGCGTGACGACCGGGGCAACAAGATCAAGACGGAGACCATGATCTTTCCTCGCTACCATCAACTCGAAGCGGTGCGGATGCTCGTAGAGGCGGCAGGCAGGGAAGGCGTGGGGCAAAACTATCTGGTTGAGCACTCCGCCGGCAGCGGCAAAAGCAACACCATCGGATGGCTTGCCCATCGGCTTGCATCCCTGCACGACGCCGCCAACGAGCGCGTCTTCGACAGCGTGATCGTGGTCACCGACCGCGTCGTGCTCGATCAGCAACTTCAGGACACAATCTACCAGTTCGAGCACAAGCGCGGCGTCGTGCAACGCATCGACGAGAGCTCGCGACAACTCGCCGAGGCTCTTGAGAACGCGGTGCCGGTAATCATCACGACGCTCCAGAAGTTCCCTTTCGTGTCCCGCCAGTTGCTTAAGATGGCTGAGGACCGGGGAGAGGAGACAACAGGTGTCCTTCCTACGAGACGCTGCGCCGTCATCGTGGACGAGGCGCACAGCTCCCAGGGGGGCGAGACCGCCACCGATCTCAAGGAAGTGTTGGGCGGAGAGGGGCTGCGGGAAAAAGCCAGGAAGCGCGCAGTCGAGGAAGGGCATGAAGACATGGAGGAACTGTTCCGCAGCATGGCCAAGCGCGGCCGGCAGGCGAACCTGAGCTTCTTCGCCTTTACCGCCACCCCGAAGCACAAGACTCTCGCCGTGTTCGGCCGCGGCGGTAAACCCCTGCACCGCTACACCATGCGCCAAGCCATCGAGGAAGAGTTCATCCTCGACGTGCTCAAACACTACACCAGCTACGAGACCTACTTCCGGCTGCTCAAGACCTGCAAGGACGACCCCAACGTGGAGCGCAAGAAGGCGGCGCTGGCGCTGGCGCGTTTCATGAGGTTGCATCCCCACAATATCGCGCAGAAGACCGAGGTGATGGTCGAACATTTTCAAGCCGTCACCCGGCACAGGATCGGCGGCCGAGCCAAGGCCATGGTGGTGACGGGTTCGCGCCTCGAAGCGGTTCGCTACAAGCAGAGCTTCGATCGTTATATCCAGGAAAAGGGCTACGCCATCAAGTCGCTGGTCGCTTTCTCCGGCAAAGTGGAGGACGACAAGCTCGCAGGCGTGACCTATACTGAGCCGGCCATGAACCGAGGCATCTCCGAGAAGGAGCTGCCCGAGAAGTTTGCAGCCCATGAGTATCGGGTGTTGCTTGTCGCCGAGAAGTATCAGACCGGGTTCGATCAGCCGCTGCTGCATACGATGTATGTCGACAAACGCCTCGCGGGCATTCAGGCCGTTCAGACGCTGTCCCGACTGAACCGCGTTCATCCGCGCAAGGAGGATACGTTCGTTCTCGACTTCGTCAACGAACGCGAGGAGATTCAGGAAGCTTTCAAGGCCTATTACGAGGGGGCCGAGATGGGCCAGGAAGTGGACCCGGCGCGTATGTATGCGATCAAGGGCGAGCTGGATGCGTCGGGGGTCTATCTCGAGGAAGAGGTCGAGCGGTTCTGCGCGGTTTATTTCAAGCCGAAGCGGCGGCAGAGTGCTTTGGATCACCAAGCCATGAATGCCGCGCTCGATCCGGCCGTGTCCCGATTCACCGTCCGCCGTAAAGAGGAGGAAGAAGAGGCGGAAGACTGGCGCGGCAAAGTTCAGGCGTTCCTGAATCTGTACGGGTTTCTGAGCCAGGTCATACCTTACCAGGACTCCGATTTGGAGCGGTTGTACGTGTTTCTCCGCCACCTCGCGGCCAAACTGCCGCGCCGCAAGAGTGGACCCGCGTACCGCTTCGATGACGAGGTGCAGCTTGAGTACTACCGGTTGCAGCAGATCAGCGAAGGTTCCATCTCGCTCCAGGAGGGCGAGGCGCGACCGCTCGATGGGCCAACCGAGGTGGGGACCGGATTGGCGCGCACGCAAGCGGTCCCACTTTCGCTGCTCATCGACTTTGTCAATGCACGCTTCGGCACGGACTTCAACCAGGCGGACCAGCTCTTCTTCGATCAGGTCGTCGAAGCGGCGATGACGCACGCAGGAGTGCGACAGGCGGCAACGGTGAACCCCGCCGACAAGTTCGAATTGGTCTTTAAGGGTCTGCTCAAGAATCTGTTCGCCGAACGGATGGACCAGAACGAGGACATCTTCGTGCGGTTCATGAATGATGAATCGTTTCAGAACGTAGTGACGAGTTGGATGGCGTCGGAGGCCTACCGGCGTTTGAGGCGCGACACCGGCGCGGGCCGTGACCTGACCGGTACACTGCCGCCGGGTTTGCGGCTCGTCGAACCCCCGGCCGAACAGCGCTATTCCAACTGCCTGCCTCTGGTGCCGCTCAAGGCGGCGGCGGGGGCGTTCAGCGACATCCAGCACGTCGAAGACGACGACTTCGATTGGGTGGCGATAGAGTCGACACACCGCTTCCGACGCGGCATGTTCGTAGCCCAGGTGGTGGGAAAGTCGATGGAACCGGACATCCCTGACGGCGCCTACTGCCTGTTTCGGGCGCCGGTGGAGGGCGTGCGCCAAGGCAAGACCGTGCTCGTCCAGATGCGTGACGACACCGACCCTGAAAGCGGCCAGCGTTATACGGTCAAACGTTATAGGAGCGAGAAAGTGGCCGACGGAGATTCTTGGCGTCACACGAGGATCAGCCTGAATCCGATCAACACCGACTTCCAGCCGATCATTCTAACCAACGCCGAGGAGGGGCAGTTTCAGGTCATTGCCGAGGTCGTTGAAGTGCTCGGCAACGGCAATTGATCTCCGAGGCCCGCGAATCCGGCTTCGTCACCACCCCAACGAGCGGTGGCTCCATTCTCTCCATGAGTGAACTCCCGCCACCGACCAGCACACCTCCTGCCCGGCCCACCGGCATCCGCTGGCTGGTGCTGGCCCTGGCCTGCGTGACCAGTTGGCTCCTCTACCTGCACCGCTACTCGTGGGGCGTCATCAAGCCGGAGGTGAAGTCGGAATTCGGGTTCTCCGACACGCAATTGGGGTGGCTGGACTCCGCTTTCAACTTCTCCTATGCCCTGTTCCAGGTTCCCGGAGGCTTGCTGGGAGACCTGCTGGGGCCGGCGATCGTGCTGCCGGTCATCATCTTCGCCTGGTCCGGTTGCGTGGCCGGCACCGCCATGGTGGGACAGGCCTGGTCCTTGGCCGCGGTGCGGACCCTGTTCGGCCTGACCCAGGCCGGGGCCTATTCCAATATCTCCAAGGTGACCCGTAGTTGGTTCCCCTTGTCGGTGCGCACCACCGCCCAGGGGCTGATCGGATCCTTTTCCGGGCGGGCCGGAGGAGCCAGCGCCGCCCTGGTTGTGGGCACCCTGCTGCTGGGCTGGATGCAGA
>JAPPFQ010000702.1:3722-10628 GCA_028875135.1 Acidobacteriota bacterium | reverse complement strand
GTATAAAACCGGTTTAACCGTGCAGGGTTATTGTTCGCGACAGGCCATAAGGGCTCGGTGTTTCACTCTGTATGATTTGCACGCCGGAGCGGGGGCTGGACTTGACGTCCGCCGGGCAAACCAGTCCACGAGTCCGCTGGAGAAGGATCGGTTTCGTGAGAAAATAGCGTTCCACACCAGGACCACAAAGGAGGCGCCTTGAAGAGAATCACTCGCGATCTGGCCAGAAAGTATGCCTTTGATTGGGAAGATGAGCCGCTGTTGAGAGTCGCGCCCGGCGAGAGCTTTGAAATCGAAACCTGGGATGCCAGCACCGGCTATTTCCGTACCGCGGAGGACAAGGCCATTCCCAGCCTCCGGCCCGGATTCGACCGGGACCCTCCTCTGGCCAACCCCATTGGCGGACCGGTCTGGCTGGAAGGCGCAAGACCGGGGGACCTGCTGAAGGTGAGCATTGAGGCCATTACGGTGGCGGACTATTCCTGGACGGCGGTGGGGCCGAACCGCGGCCCTCTGGGCGCCTCAACCCGCTGGCCGGAGCTCTCCTCCCAATACACCACCCGGATCTTCCCTCATACCTCGGGTCCAAGTGGAACCACCCGGGATGGAACCCTGCAGTTCAATGAACGGATTCAGTGGCCCATCACCCCCTTTGTCGGGACCATGGGGGTGGCTCCCGATCGGGAGGTCACCACCAGCGGCGACGGTCAGGGACCCTGGGGAGGCAACCTGGACATTCGTGACCTGGCTCCGGGAAACACGGTCTATCTGCCCATCTTTCATGCGGGAGCCCGCTTCTATCTCGGTGATGTCCATGCCAGTCAAGGGGATACGGAGTTTACCGGGACAGCCGCTGAAACTAATGCCACGGTGCGGCTGAGCCTGGAACTGGAAAAAGACAAGTCCATACCCTTTATGCGGATCGAAAAGCCGGACTCCATTGTGGCTGTCCACGCCTACCGGCCCCTGGAAGTTGCCGTGGAGACAGCCACCTTCCACCTGATGGACTGGCTCATCACCGACTATGGCTTCAGCCCCACGGACGCCTACTGCCTGGTGAGCGTCTGTCCGGACTTCCGCATCAACGTCTACCAGATGTGCAAGCTGGGGAAGCTGAACTACGTGGCAGGGGCCGAGATTCCGACACGCTACCTTGACCGGTAGGTAGGGTCGGTTGGCCCGAGCGGGTAGCATGCTGTAGCGACGTCCGTACAGCTTGGGGACAACGGGTACGGTATGCAGCAGGCTTCCCGGTGGTCTCACCTGGGTCCCCTTGCTTGCTGTATTTCATTTGCGCTACAGTCTCGCCAGGATCTATGAAGACCTTGAGCCGACAGCCTATCCCATTCACCGCTAACGTCTTTGGAGAAGCAGGCGTTTATGTGGCGCCTACGGCCGAACTGGATGTTTCGATCTGGAGATGAAGAAGCGATTCGAGGACTACCTGCACAAACTCCCCAAGGAAAAGGCGGCCGACAAAGTCAGGATCGTGTTGGATTAACCCATGGCAGTAACCTACTCAGACCTGGAGATTGCAGGGTAGCCTTTTCGGGGAGGTATAAGACGATGTCCATTCAGACCATAGAGAGAGACTTTCATGAGAAAGTCTCGGCGAAGGTCCGTCTGGCGGCCGAGGGCATCAATCGCTTCCGCGTTCTAACCCCCTTCCTTTTCGAGGATGGCGACCACTTGGCGATCGTCCTGAAACAGGAGGGAGAACGATGGGTTCTCTCCGACGAGGCACATACCTACATGCACCTCACCTATGACATCGATGAGAAGGACCTGCAGGTCGGAACGAGGAGGAAAGTCATCTCCAACGCACTCTCGACGTTCCGAGTAGAGGATCGGGATGGAGAGCTGGTGCTGGATGTCCCCGAGGAACGCTACGGCGACGCCCTCTACTCTTTCGTCCAAGCAATACTCAGGATCACGGATGTATCCTTTCTGTCGCGTGAGCGAGTGCATTCTACTTTCATGGAGGACTTCCAGGCCCTTCTCGGAGAGACCGTGCCGGATGATCGCCGCAGCTTCCACTGGCACGATGATGAGAATGACCCGCAGGGAATGTACAGCGTGGATTGCCGCATCAATGACATGCCCCGCCCGCTCTTCGTCCACGCCCTCTCCGGTGACGACAACACCCGCGACGCTACCATTGCCCTCCTGCAGTTTGAAAAGTGGGGGATTGCGTTCCGGTCGTTGGCCATTTTTGAGGATCAGGAGTCGATCAATCGAAAGGTGTTGGCGCGCTTCAGCGACGTCTGTGAAAAACAGTTCTCCAGCCTCACCGCGAACCGCGATCGGGTCACGCGCTTCCTGGATGAGAGCATGGCCGGACGTTGAGCCATCGGAAACGTCAGGAACACAGGAGGGCGGCTATGGCGGCGTCTGAGCGATTCAGCGGTCGTGAGAGACACGGAGCTCCATGCGACGGCACATAGATACCGTCGCTTCCTCCGCCGAACTGTTGCAAGGAATCCTCAACCGCTTCAGGGTGGCCGTGCTTACTATCTGGAGATTTCGGCGTTGCGGCCGGGGGCCGACGCGTAGAGGCGGTCGATCTTGGCCGCCAGGATGAAATCGTTGTCGCTCAACCCGTCGATCTTGTGGGTGTAGATCTTGACGTCCACCCTGCCCCAGGCCAGGGCCAGGTCCGGATGGTGCCATTCCCGCTCCGACAACTCACCCACCTGGTTGACGAAGTCCAGGGCGGTCTTGAAATTCTTGAACCGGAAGCTCTTGACCAGGTGGTGTTCCTGCACCGCTTCCCAGTTGCTCACCTCCCGCAAGAGTCTCCGGACCGCTTCCCCCTCGAGGGGCGGCACTCCTCCGCGACAGGGGACGCAGTTCCTGTGGATCAGCTCGCCAACTTCGGATTTCGTGGCCATCGGTGCTCCTTCCATGTTCGGGGCGGTGTAGCGGGTCGCGCGGGCGAACGGTTTTCAGCCCCTTTCGACTACTGTCCGCGGACCGACTGGATCAAGGCGACCGCGTAGGCGGCGCATCCCTCTCCTCTTCCCAGGGATCCCAACCCCTCATGGGTGGTTGCCTTGACGGACACCAGGCCCGTGTCCAGATCCAGGATCCCGGCGATGGTTTCCGTCATGTGGGGGACGTAGGCTGCAATTCTGGGAGCTTCCAGCACCACGGTCGCATCCAGGTTGACAACGGCGTAGTCATGGGCCTTGATCAGCCGGGCGACTTCTTTCAGGAATTCCGTGCTGGGCGCATCCCGGAACTGTGGGGCATTGTCCGGGAAGTGCCTGCCGATGTCCCCCAGCGCCGCCGCTCCCAGGAGTGCATCGCAGATGGCATGCAACAGGACGTCGGCGTCCGAATGGCCCAACAGTCCGCGCTCCGCGGGAATCTCGACACCTCCGAGAACCAGAGCGCGTCCCGGGGAGAAGGCATGAACGTCGTAGCCGAATCCAATGCGAGTCATCAGTGCCGGATTTCGAAGTGAGTGTACCTGTCCTGCCAGTCTCGCCAGTCTATCCGGAGACTGTCCACTCGGGCCATCATCGGGCCCCTGCGGGCCTGCTTCAGCAGAGCCTCGATGAGAGTCCTCTCGCCCTCGACCTCAATTTCCACTTCTCCGTGGGGCAGATTCCTGGTGAATCCAACCAACCCCAGACGGGAGGCGTGGCGATAGACGAAATAGCGGAATCCGACTCCCTGGACGAAACCGCCGATCAGTACTCTGGCTCCCGCTTTCACAAACCCCGAACATAGGTTCTCCCCCGGGGATTGTCAATAGGCGCCCGATCCCACCGCCGATGCCATCCCGCCTCCGACCGGGAAAATCCCCCATCGGAAATTCACCGACCCACAAAAGTCGAGGCTTGCAATTTTTCTGGAATTTGATAGGTTTGCGGAATCCTGCGTTTCAATGATCCAAACCAGTTAGGACGCCCAAGATGAAAACCCAAATCAATGTTTGCATCAACGGACAAGAGAGCACCGACGAAGTCGAGCCTCGCCTGCTGTTGATTCACTATCTCCGCGAGGTCATCGGCCTCAAGGGCCCCCACATTGGATGTGAAACCTCCATTTGTGGCGCCTGCACGGTGGCTCTCAACGGAAAGACGGTGAAGTCTTGCGCCCTGCTGGCCGTACAGGCCGACGGCCAGGACATCGTGACGGTCGAAGGGTTGGCCACCGACGGGCAGTTGCATCCGGTTCAGGAGGCCTTCTGGAACGAGCATGGCCTGCAGTGCGGCTTTTGCACGCCCGGCATGCTGATGACTACCAGAGAACTGATCGAGAGAAACCCCAATCCGACCGATGAGGAGATACGCCACGGTCTGGAAGGTAACCTGTGCCGCTGCACCGGTTATCAGCACATCGTCAACGCTGTCAAGTCTGCCGCAGCCAAGGTGGGAGGGTAAGCCATGGAGACAACCGTAAGCAAGAAAACCGAGCGAATGGTGGGGAAACCCATCCGGCGGCGGGAGGACCCGAGGCTGATCACCGGCACCGCCACCTACGTGGAGGACATCGAGCTTCCCGGCATGCACTACGCCGCGGTGGTGCGAAGTCCCCACCCGGCAGCCAATATCAAGGGCATCGAAACCGGGGAGGCCGAACAGCACCCGGGCGTGGTGGCCGTCTACACCGGGAAGGATATCGACCACCTGGGAGCGGTTCCCTGCGCCATTTCCCTGCCGGACCTGAGGATCCCGCACCATCACCTGCTGGCCCAGGACCGCGTCTACTACGTGGGCCATCCCGTGGCCGTGGTGGTCGCCAGCGATCGCTACGTCGCCGCCGACGCCGTCGACCTGGTGGAGGTGGAATACGAGCCCACCGACTCGGTTTCGGAACCCGAGGAGGCCCTGAAAGACGGCGCTCCCGCGGTCCACGCCGAGTGGCCCGACAACGTGGCCTTCACCCACGACCAGGCGGGCGGAGACGTCGAGAAGGCCTTTGCCGAGGCCGACGTGATCGTCAAGGAGCGCATTGTCAGCCAGCGGCTGGCCCCTTCGGCCATGGAGCCCCGGGGGACGGTGGCCTCCTGGAATTCCGGAGACGAGACGCTCACGGTCTACAGCTCCACTCAGATCCCCCACATCCTGCGACTCCTGATGGCCGGCGTGCTGGGCCTGCCCGAGCACAAGCTGCGGGTGATCGCCCCGGAGGTGGGCGGCGGATTCGGAAGCAAGTGCGAGCTCTATCCCGAGGAAGCCCTGACGGCCTTCATCGCCATGAAGATCGGCAAGCCGGTCAAGTGGGTGCTGACGCGGCGCGACGAGTTCCTGGCCACCATTCACGGCCGGGGCCACGTCGACTACTACGAGCTGGCCGCCAGGAAGGACGGCACCATGCTGGGCCTGAAGGTCAAGATCATCCAGGACGTGGGGTCCTTCCACATGCTGTTGACCCCGGCCATGCCCACCCTCTCGGTGCTGATGTTGCCGGGCCTGTACCGGTTCAAGAACGTCGACGCCAAAGTGGTGGGCGTCTTCACCCACAGGATGGCCACCGATCTCTATCGGGGCGCGGGCCGGCCCGAAGCCACCCACGGGATCGAGCGCATGGTGGAAGTCCTGGCCGCCGAGCTGGGGATGGACCCGGTGGAGTTGCGAAAAAAGAACTTCGTTCCCCCCAGCGACTTCCCCTACGACACGCCCATGGGCGTGTCCTACGACAGCGGCAACTACGCGGCCATTCTGGAGAAAGCCGTGGAGACGGTCGGCTACTCCCAACTGCGACAGGAGCAGCAGGAGGCCCGTCAGCAGGGCCGCCTGATGGGGATCGGCATCGCCACCTACGGCGAGATCTGCGCCTTCGGTCCCTCCCCGGCCCTGCCCGCCGGGGGGTGGGAGAGCGCCACCGTCAAGATCGAGCCCTCGGGCAACGTCACCGTCATGACGGGGGTGTCCCCCCACGGCCAGGGGACGCAAACCACCTTCAGCCAGATTGCGGCCGATGAGCTGGGGGTGGATATCGACAGCATCTCGGTCGCCCACGGAGATACCTCCACGGTTCAGCACGGCGTGGGTACCTTCGGCAGTCGCAACACCTCCGTGGGAGGAACAGCCCTGGTGCTGGCCATCCGGGAACTCAAGGAGAAGATCGAGACCTATGGAGCCTTTTTGCTGGAATCCGACGACGTGACCTACGCCGAGGGCGTCTGCACCTGCAACAAGACCGGGAAGACCATGCCCCTGGCCGAGATCGCCCCGAAGAGTTGGTTCGGTCCCAACTTCCCTCCCGACACGCAACCCGGACTGATTGCGACCAACTACTGGGAGCCCCCCAACTTCGCCTTTCCCTTTGGGGCTCACATCGTGGTGAGCGAGGTCGATCCCGACACGGGTGAAGTGGCCATCCAGCGCTACCTGGCGGTGGATGACTGCGGAAAGGTCATCAATCCCCTGCTGGTGGCCGGCCAGGTGCATGGCGGCGTTGCCCAGGGCCTGGGTCAGGCGCTGTACGAGCAGGTGGTCTACGACGACACCGGCCAGCTTATCACCGGCGAATACATGGACTACGCACTTCCCAAGGCAGCCATGGTGCCCACCATCGAGACCGATAGCACCGAAACTCCCTCCCCGGTCAACCCCCTGGGGGTCAAGGGCGTGGGCGAAGCAGGCACTATCGCAGCCTCTCCCGCCGTGGTGAACTCGGTGGTGGACGCTCTTTCCCACCTGGGGGTCCGGCATATCGACATGCCTCTGACCCCGGAAAAAATCTGGAAACTTGTTCAGCAAGGAGGTTCAGCGTGATTCCCCAGGAATTCAATTACTCCAGACCCGCAACGGTGCAGGAAGCCGCCGACCTGCTGGCCGATGGCGAAGCCAAGGTGCTGGCGGGGGGCATGAGCCTGATCCCCCTGATGAAACTCCGCCTGTCCGCTCCGGAACACGTTGTGGATCTGGGCCGCATTGCCGACCTGACCCG
>JAPPFQ010000702.1:0-3712 GCA_028875135.1 Acidobacteriota bacterium | reverse complement strand
TTGCCGAGGAGGGCGGTAGCCTGCATCTGGGCGCCCTGCTGACCCACCACCAGGTGGCCACCTCGGCCCTCGTGCAGGAGAAGTGCCCGCTGCTGGCCGAAACGGCCGGCCATATCGGCGACGCCCAGGTGCGGAACATGGGCACCCTGGGCGGCAGCGCCGCTCACGCCGATCCTGCCGCCGATTACCCGGCAGCCCTGTGCGCCCTGGAGGCCAAGGTCAGGCTGGTTCGAAAGGGTTCGGAACGGGTGGTGGACATCGAGGATTTCTTTGTGGATGCCCTTACCACTGCCGTGGAGCCGGAGGAGATCATCACCGAGCTCATCCTGCCCGTTGAAGAGGCCGGCACCGGTGTCAGCTACCAGAAGCTGCGCCAGCCGGCATCCGGCTTTGCCATTGTGGGCGTTGCGGCGCGGATACGAACCTCCGGCGGCCGCATCACCTTGGCCCGGGTCGGTGTGACCGGCCTGAGCGCCACGGCCTACCGGGCCACCGGGGTGGAGGCGCTTCTGGAGGGCTCCGAGGGTTCCCAGGACGACGTCGCCAAGGCTTCCGCCGCCGTGGATGAGGGCGTCGAGGCCATTTCGGATCTGCACGCCTCCAGCGACTATCGCAGGAGTGTGGCTCGCGTCTTTACCGCTCGCGCCATCCAGGCCGCGCTCTAGTGCTGCAGAGGGCCCATTGAAGATCAGCGGATCCCGCCTTCTCGCCCTGGATCAGGAACGGTGTTATCGGGCGCTCCAGGACCCAAGTGTGCTGGAGCGCTGCATGCCCGGTTGCCGGAGCCTGGTCAAGGTGGGCGAAGACACCTACGCCATGAAGATGAAGATGGCTCTGGCCAGCATCTCCGGCCTCTTTGACGGCAAGGTCCGCATTGCCGACCGCAACTTTCCCCACAGCTTTCGCCTCCTGGTTGAAGGATCCGGCCGGATCGGTTTCCTGAAGGGAGACGGCCTGCTGCAGTTGACTCCCGAAAACGGCGGGACGTCCGTTGGCTACGAGGGGGAGGTCCGGGTGGGAGGCACCATCTCGGCCGTGGGACAACGGCTGCTCGACACCACCTCCAAGATGATGATCAAGCGCTTCTTCGACAAGCTCACTGAATCCCTGACGTCATCCCAGCAGTAACCTTTCCTTTTTTCTCTCCCGATGCTTGTCTGAAACAAACGCCGTAACTCAGCCGGCCGCATCTTTGCGGCGTCGCGTATGCCCCTCTCCGCATCAGCCATCGCCTGCGGCTCGGCTTCTGCGAGTCCCCCTCAAGGGGGGAGTCGGCGAGGCAAACGCGGCGTCCCTTCGACCAGGCCGAAGCCCGCAGCCGAGCCGGAGGGGGGCAAACGCGACGCTCCGAAAGCGCAGCCCGCCGTCGAACCGGAGGGGGGGAGTAGCGTAAAGGTCCAAAAAAAAGCCGCCTGCCGGAGTCTCGACAGGCGGCCGGAGAGTTGCCGCAAAACTAGAAGGGTGTCGGGGGAATTTCGGGCAGCTTGAAGTAAAGCATGAAAGCGATCAGGAGCGTGTAGAGGACCAGCGATTCGATGAGCACCAGTCCCAGCAACAGGGCGAATCGGATGGAGCCCGCCGCCCCCGGATTTCTGGCCAGGCTTTCGCAGGCTGCCGAGACGGCCCGCCCCTGGGCCAGGCCGCAAATGGCGGCGGCGAAGGCCATGGCGAAGCCGATGCTGATGTAGTGCCAGTGGCTGCCGGTGCCTTCCGTTGAAAACGGCCACCAGGCGGTGGTATCGGTTTGGGCATAGACCGGTGATGCCGCCGACAGAACCACAATGCCGATGAAGACTGCCAAGTAATATCGCTTCACGATGGATTCTCCTTTCGGTTGGGGTTCGCTGCTGGGTTCCGATCTGACGGAGCCCCGCTGGAACCAATGAAGCGCCACTTGGAGGTGGTTCCCGGGAACCCCTCGTGCATCCCGGGCTCACACAAGTGACAGGGTGGTCGGATTCGACCCTGCCGGCTCCGTGACGTCGGAGGGTTAATGCTCCTCCGAGACGGCGCCCGCAATGTAGATCATGGTCAGGACCATGAAGATGAAAGCCTGCAGAAAACTGGCAAACACTCCCAGCGCCATGATGGGAAGCGGCACGATGAAGGGCACCAGGCCAAAAAACACGGCCACGACCTGGTGTTCCCCGAAGATGTTGGCAAAAAGGCGGACCGACAGCGAAAAGGGTCGGGCCAGGTGGCTGATGATCTCAATCGGAACCATCAAGGGCGCCATCAGGGGCACCGGACCGGCAAAGTGCTTGAGATAGGGGACCAGCCCTTGCTTTCGAATTCCCAGGTAGTTGTAGTAGAGGAACACCACCAGTGCGCAGCCGACGGTCACGTTGATGCTGCTGGTCGGGGAGGCAAAACCCGGGATCTGTCCGCAGAGGTTCATCAGCAGAATGAAGATCCCGATGGTAGCGACCATGGGAAGGTATTTTTTGGCCCCATGGCCGATGATCTCCTCCAACTGCCCGTTGAGAAATTCGACCACCAGTTCCAGAATCTGTTGTATCTTGCCCGGCTTTTCCAGAGAAAAGGAACGACCGGCGATGGGGAAAAACAGCGCGCAGAACAGGAACACCAGCACGGCGAAGGTGACGTGCTCGGGAATGATCATGTGCCCGGGAGCGTAGGTGTAGCCAAACAGCCCGTAGAGACTGCCCAGCAGGGCCGCCACCACCGGACCCAGGGTGCTGTTGACCCATTCGGCTATCCAGGTGCTATGGTGTTCCATGGCACGGGTCCTCGTTCCAACCTTTGATTACCTGCAACACACATTCGACCAGCACGGCGCCGACCAGCAGAACGAGGCCCGAGAAAAATCCGAAGACCTCCAGCAGATCAACGCGGAATGTAGCATAGAGCGACAGCCCGATCAAGGCGTATCTTAAGAAATACTTGAAGATAGCGGCACGAACCGCTCTCTTGGGGAAGGGCTGCGCCGAGCGGACGCTTTCCAGGAGATGGTCCACTCCCTGCTTGAGCCACCTGAAGTTGATCCAGGAGAGCACCGCCCCTGACAGGAACCCCAGGCCCGAGTCGAGTCCGCCGAGAATCAGAGCCGCCAGGCAGGCCGGAATCCCCAGGGCCAGACTGATCTTCCAGAGCCGGCGCTCCAGGCCCTCGTCCGTCAAGGCTGCAACGGAGAGACGGCTGCGATGGATTTCATTCCTTCCCATCGACCTTCTTGACCACTCGAAAGAGATTGATGAACGCCGCCGCGATCCCGAACAGAATGCCGATGAAGCTGAAGGTGTTCCGGTTTCCCGTCCAACTGTCCAGCAAGTAGCCCAGGCCGTAGCCGATGGCGATGCAGGCAGGGAACATGATCCCCAGGGTCAGCAAATCTCCGTACTGTTTGAAACGTGTGGACACCTTGTTTGCGCTCTCGCCGGCGGATGCATTATCATCCGGTTTCGGTCAACGTCGGACGCCCAAGTTCGCCTGGAGGACGCCATGCCTGGAAAACACTCTCTTGGGATAGCACTCGTCGTCGCTTCGTCACTTTTTGCCGGCTGCAGTCAGGCTCCCGAGTCCCCGCCGGCAGTCGATTCCGAGTCGGAAGCTCCCAAAACGGAAGAAGCGGCTGCAGCACCCGAGGAGATCAAGGTCTACGACCTGGTGAAGGAAGACATCACCAAAATTCCGGACCTGACCAGCCGCAACCTGTCGGTGATGGGAGTCAAGCTGGGAGACCGGACGGCAG
>JAPPFQ010000345.1 GCA_028875135.1 Acidobacteriota bacterium | reverse complement strand
TCCGGACCGTTGGGTTCCGAGCCCCAAACCAGCGCCGCATCGAATCCCATCTGCTCCCTGAGGGTGCGGGCCTTGGCTTGAGAGCCGGTCACACCCACCACGCGGCATCCCTTGATCCTGGCAATCTGCCCGACAGTGGATCCCACGGCGCCGGCGGCTCCCGAGATCACCACCGTTTCTCCCGCTTGCGGTTGGCAGACCTGCAGCAATCCGAAGTAGGCCGTCAGGCCGGTCATCCCCAAGATGCCGAGCGTTGTGGACAGCGATTCCTGCCCCGGGTCCACTCGGGTCAATGACTCGGCGGGCACGACCGCCTGGTCCTGCCAACCCAGATCTCCCACTACCGGATCGCCAGGCTGCAGACTCGGATGCCGGGAGACTGCCACCCTACCCACGACTTGACCCACCAGCACCTGTCCCGGCTGTACTGATTCCGCATAGGATTTGCGGTCGTCCAAACGCCCGCGCATATAAGGATCGAGGGAAAGATAGATGCCGCGAACGAGGCACTCTCCCGGCCCGGGGGACGGAAGCGGAGAGGTGACCAGCTCAAAGTCCGACAACTTGGGCATCCCCCGGGGGCGCGCCGCCAGAACGATTTTTCGGTGAGACAAAGCCGCCACCCCTTGGGAGATTCCGTTGCTGCAATCAGACAAGTGCCGCCCCGCCCTGCTAGACGGATCATACGAGGGAGAAACAGGGGCCTCTTACGAACCTGGGAGATTGGGGTCCCCACCGGCTCGGCTGCGGGCTGCGCTTTCGGGGCGCCGCGTTTGCCCCCCTCCGACTCGGCTGCGGGCGGCACTCCCGCAACGCCGCGTTTGCCCCCCTCCGACTCGGCTGCGGGCTGCGGCCTGGTCGAAGGGACGCCGCATTTGCCTCGCCGACTCCCCCTCAAGGGGGGAGTGATACTTGAGGCCTGCAACAACGCTCTGGTATCACTCCCCCCTTGATGCGGAGGGGGGGGATACGCGACGCCGCAAACTTGCAGCTCCCTGAGTTGCGGCGTTTGTTTCAGACAAATTGATCGAAGTCAATGAGTGGGCCAAGACTAGGGAATCTGGAGGCGAGGAGGGGATTCGAACCCCTGAATAAAGGTTTTGCAGACCTCTCCCTTAGCCACTTGGGTACCTCGCCTGATCGCGACTCCGCGCCTTGGAAACGACTAGCCCGCATTTTATACACGCGACCGGTCCGGGCGTCAAGCTGCCCCCCGGGTCACAATGCGGGGCTAAACCAGCAGCGGAGCAATCACCAGAGACACCACCGACATCAGCTTGATCAGGATATTCATGGAAGGGCCGGAAGTGTCCTTGAAGGGGTCTCCCACCGTATCTCCCACCACCGTGGCCTTGTGCGCATCGCTACCCTTCTGTTCTCCGGCAACTTCCCCTTTTTCAATGGCTTTCTTGGCGTTGTCCCAGGCTCCCCCGGCGTTGGCCATCACCAATGCCAGCAACACGCCTGAGACAGTGGCGCCGGCCAACATGCCTCCCAGGGCCGCCGGTCCCAGCAGAAAGCCCACGATCACCGGAGCTACCACGGCGGTGACTCCGGGGAGGATCATCTCGCGCAGGGCGGCGCTGGCGGAGATGTCCACGCAACGGGCGGCGTCGGGCACCACCCCTTCCTTGCCTTCCAGCAGCCCCGGGATTTCCCGGAACTGGCGGCGAATCTCCTCGACCATATTGCCTGCCGCCTTGCCCACCGAGGTCATGGTCAGGGCGCCAATAAGGAAGGGCAGTATTCCGCCGATGAAGAGTCCGATGACGACCGTGGGCTCGGTGATCACGATCCGCAGCGGCGTCTCGCCGTCGGCCAGCAGGGCTGCGTACTGTTTCCACTGGCCCGTAAGTTCGGCCTGCGCGCCGGTAAGCGCCTCCAGCTTGCTCTGGATCGCGCCGACCACGGCTTGGGAGTAGGCGGCGAACAGCGCCAGGGCCGTGAGTGCGGCCGACCCTACGGCAAACCCCTTGCCCATGGCCGCTGTGGTATTGCCCAGAGCGTCCAGGCTGTCAGTGATCTTGCGCACCTCGGGCCCCAGTCGGGACATTTCCGAAATGCCCCCGGCATTGTCCGCGATGGGCCCATAGGCGTCGACGGACATGGTAATGCCTACCGTCGCCAGCATTCCGACCGCGGCAATGCCTACTCCGTAGAGGCCGGCTGTGTCGTTGGCGACAAAAATGGCCAGGCAAATGGCCAGAACCGGCAACGCGGCCGACTCCAGACCCACTGCCATTCCGCTGATGATGTTGGTTGCCGCTCCCTGTTTGCTGGAGTCGCAGATTCTCCGAATGGGTTTGCCGGAGGTGTAGTACTCGGTGATCAAACCAATGAAGACGCCCGCCAGGGTGCCCCAAAAGATCGCCCAGAACACCTGGTCGCTCACCGCGTAGGTCGAGACCAGTCCGTAGGCGCTCACCAGGAACAGGGCGGCGGCGATGTAGGTCGCGTAGCGAAGCGCCGAGGCGGGAGAGATCCGTTTGAGGGCCTTCATGGAGAAGATGCCCACAAAGGAGGCAATCAGGCCGGTGACCGCCAGCATCAACGGCAGGGCCATCAGGATCGTCCTGACTTCCGGGTCGCCCACCTGAGGCGTCGACTTCAACGCCGCCAGTTGTTGGGTGGCCAAGGTGGCTCCGATAGCGATGGTGGCCACGATCGAACCGACATAGGACTCGAATATGTCAGCTCCCATGCCGGCCACGTCCCCCACGTTGTCACCAACGTTGTCGGCAATCACTCCAGGGTTGCGCGGGTCATCCTCCGGAATATTGGCCTCCACCTTTCCCACCAGGTCAGCGCCGACGTCGGCGGCTTTGGTGTAGATTCCGCCTCCCACTCGGGCAAACAGCGCGATGGAGCTGGCTCCCATGGCGAATCCGTTGATGACGCTGGCGGTTTCCGGCTTCCCGTAGATCAGGAACAATACGCCCAGGCCGATCAATCCCAGGCTGGCGACACTCACTCCCATGACGGCGCCGCCGTTGAAGGCGGTGAGCAAAGCCTTGCCCTGTCCTTCTTCCTTGGCAGCCTGTGTCGTTCTGACGTTGGCGCTGGTGGCCGCTTTCATCCCCAGGAAGCCTGCCAATGCCGAGCAGAGCGCCCCTGAAACAAAGGCAAGCGAGGTGTTCCACGTCAGGAAAAAGCCCAGAAGCACAGCTACAATGGTGACAAAGAAGAACAGAGTCAGATATTGACGCTTCAGGTATGTCATGGCGCCAAGTTGGATCTGGTCCGAGATACCGCGCATCAACTCGGTGCCTGCCGGCAGGCGTTTGAGGGTAAGATAAATGACCATGGCAACGGCCAACCCAATGAGTCCGGTAATCGGAATCCCAATGAGTCCTGCAATCGGAAAGTAGGTCATCCAAGTCTCAATCATCCAATCAACTCCTAAATCAAGTGGGCTCAAAGAATCAATTCGGGACGCAACCGCCGCGGGTGAGTTTGCAGGCGGGCGGCTTGTTCACGGGAACGCAGGCGCCCCTGGAAATCGTGCGTATCAGGGTGGGACGCAGCGGGTTTGCGGATTGCTTCGGCCGGGCTCGATCGCGCAGGCGGGAGTTCCGGGCTCTCTGTGGATGGCGGTTGTTCCGTAGCGCCCTCGGTCGCCTCAGCCGGCATGGATCATTGACAAAAACGGCGCAGATGTCAAGGTGAGCCGGGAGTCCGGTCTCATAAATTTGACAAGCCTGTTTCCAGGACTGAACACTCGAGGGTTCAGCCTGGGACGGTTCGGGGGGCCGATAACCGAAACCGTCTTGGAATCGCCGGCGGCCGGGAAGTCCCCAATGGAGTCTCAGGCCGCCTATAGTCGGTCGGAGACGGCAGATTGCCCGCCCGGGCCGGATCTTCATCGGCCAGGATTTTCGTGGTAGAGTGTCCGGGCCAGCCGGTCTTCCGGGTTCGGCAGGCCGGGCGGTTGCCCTTGTGGGATCGGTTTGATTCTTGCCTCTGCGGCCTTTCTTGTGGATGCAAGGGGCAGATGCTGCCGTCCACCCTGAGCCATTCCAACCTAACTCTTGCAGATTGTGGTAATTCCGGCGTCGGTCTCCTCAGCGCCGCATTCCGCCGGCTCCGATGTGAGGGTTTCCGGACGAGGTGATTTGCACTGACTGCCCACTCCATTCAGCCCCGCAAGATGATCGATCCGGTCTTTCGCAACTCCCTTCGAGAATGCATCTTCCTCCTCCTGCTGTGGCTTGCCTGCTGCCTCTACACGGTGACCTATTGTTACCTGGCCGGCTACCTGGTGCATGAACCGCACCCCGCTGCCACCGGGCCCTCCCTCGGCAAGCTCGTCGGACCACTGACGGCATTCGACCGGCATCCGCAGTCCCTGACCACCCCACTCGGATTGGGGGTTCCGGACTGGGTGTTCTACGGTGTGATGACACCCTGGGTGGCGGCGGTGGTTGTCACCATCCTGTTCTGCCTCTATTTTTTTGTGGAGGATGATTTGAGCCTATCGAGTGCGGAGCGGGACGCGCCTGGAACCATTCATGACTGAGACCAGCCCGGCCACCACCATTACCTTCATAGCCTATATCGCCTGTGTCTTTGTTCTGGCTGCTCTCTCACATCGACTTCTGGCGACCAAGTCTTTCCTGGGTGAGTATTTTCTGGGGAGCCGGGGCCTGGGAAGCTGGGCCCTGGCCTTTACCTTTGCGGCCACGGCGGCTTCCGGCGGAAGCTTCACCGGGTTTCCCTCTCTCATATACAGCTATGGCTGGGTGCTGGCCTTCTGGATTGCAAGCTACATGGTTGCCGGAGTCTGCAGCATGGGGGTCATGGGAAAACGGCTGAACCAGGTGGCTCGCAAGACGGGAGCCATCACCATCCCCGACGTGCTTCGTGACCGATACGATTCGACGGCCCTGGGGCTCTTCGCAACTTCTACCATCATTTTTTTTACCGTCTGCAACTTGATCGCCCAATTCAAGGCCGGAGCCCTGATCATCGAGGAAACATTCAACCTTCCGGCCGACTGGGGTTACAGTGCCGGGCTGATCATCTTTGCGGTCACCGTGATCTTTTACACGGCCTATGGAGGGTTTCGAGCGGTCGTGTGGACCGATGTCCTGCAAGGCGTGGTGATGGTTCTGGGCATCACTCTGCTGCTTCCGGTGATCATCAGGCAGGGCGGGGGAATGGAGTCGATCAACCGGAAGCTCAGGGAGCGTCCCCCAACGCTGGTTACCTCGGTGCCGGGGTCCTACAACGATCTGGTTATTCAAGCCAGAGGACCACTGGATACCGCCGGCCTGCTCTATCGTCACCCGCGGCGAGCCAATGCTCCCCTGCAGATCCGGTGGGATGCGGAGGCTGGTGCGGAGAACCGATTTATCGAGGTCTTTCTGGCGACCGATGGCGAGGGGCGGACCACCAGTACCGGAAACGACGTCAAGCGAGCCATCGAGCACCACCCGAGGCTGGGCCCACGCTTCCGGGTCAGCTTTCCATACGACAACAATGAGGTAGCCACCGATCGATTCGGGCACAGGACCGAATTGGGAGCCACGGGAGTGATTGGGCTGGACAGCGATCGGAGTGCTGAACGCTTTGTTTTCCTGCACGGGGACGAAGCGCTGTTCGGGCCAGGTCGCTCCCACCGGGGAGCCCCCTTTCATCCCTTGGGCATGGCCATTTCGTTTTTCTTCATGTGGGCCATCACCGGTATGGGGCAGCCGGGGACCATGCTTCGATTGATGGCGTTCAAGGACAGCCGAACCCTGAAGCGGGCCATCCTGACCGTCACCGGCTTTTACTCGATGGTTTACCTGCCGCTGGTCTTCATCTTCGTGACCGCCCGGGTGCTCATTCCCGAGTTGAATGCCGAAAACTCCGACAAGGCCATGGTCCTGGTAACCACCCGGGTCGTGGGAGACATGGGGCTCGCCTACCAGATCCTGGGCGCGGTCCTGGTGGCGGCGCCCTTTGCCGCCGTCATGTCGACAGTCGACAGCTTTCTTCTGATGATCAGCTCGGGCTTGGTGCGAGACATCTACCAGCGCACCATCAACCCTCGGGTCAGCGATCGAACGGTCAAGCGAGCCAGCTATGCCACGACCGTGATCGTGGGCATGGTGGTGACGCTGCTGGCCACCCGTCCACCCGACTTTCTGCAACGAATCATCGTGTTTACCGGCAGCGGGTTTGCCGCCACCTTTCTTTGTCCGGTGATGCTGGGACTCTATTGGAAAGGCATGACTCGCCAAGGGGCGCTGAGCGCCATGGTGGGCGGATTCACGGTGATGGTGGGGTTCTTCCTGCCGACCCTGTTTGGCGGAAGTCGCATCGATCTGCTGGGTTTGCACCCCAACCTGTGGGGATTGTTCGTTTCGTTCGGCTTGGGATTCCTGGTCAGCAAGGGCACCGGACCTGCTCCGACTCACTTGGTAGAACGTTATTTTTACAAGTCGAGTTCCCCGCAACGGAGCCTGTCGACCGAGGACGGCGGGCAGTCGAGGGTTGACGGCTCCGCGTAAGAGGTTCGGTTGATAGAGGGATTTCACCATACCGGCATCGTGGTCAGGGACCTGGAGGGAATGGTTCGCTTTTACACCCAGGTTCTCGGACTGCAAGTCCTGCGTCGAATCGACTCCGTGGCCCCTCCGGAGGGGGACCACACCGGCATTCCCGGGGCACGCCGGCAGTTGGTCTTTGTGGGCTTCCCGGGAGACCATCAGATCGAGCTGGTTCATTTCGTCGATCCGCCGGCCCGCCAGGGTTATCTGGACAAGCATCAGCTCGGCGCAAGCCACGTCTGTTTCGACGTGAAGGATCTGCGGCAGACCTATACGGAATTGCAAGGCCGCGGCGTACGATTCGTCACCGAGCCGAAGTTCCGATCCTACCGAAATGGTGAACTCGGAATTGTTTACGCCCAGGATCCGGAAGGAAACTGGCTGGAATTCGTTCAGGGCCTGCATTGAATGCGTGAGGATTGTTCCATAGATGCTTGAAGTGCTCGATCTCGACCTGAAGATGGGCAAGGAGGAATACCAGGGCGCCATTCAACGGCTGAGGGTGAAGTTGCGCGACCTGCAGCATGCAGTCAGGGCTGCCGGAATTCCGGTTGTGGTCCTGTTCGAGGGTTGGAACGCGGCAGGCAAGGGAGATGCGATCACTGCCCTGGTACGCCCCCTCGACCCCAGGGGATTCAAGGTCTTTACGACCCAGGCTCCCACCCTTGAAGAGCAGTTCCACCCCTTTCTTTGGCGCTTCTCGACCCGGCTTCCCGGGAAGGGTGAATGGGTGTTCTGGGATCGCTCCTGGTATCGACAAATGTTGGAGGAACGAGTTGACGGGCGTCTGGACCGCAGTGGCGCCCTGGCAGCCGGAGGGGAGATCCGTGAGTTCGAACGCCAGCTCTCGGACGATGGCGTTGTGCTGATCAAGTTCTGGCTCCACGTAAGCAGAAAGGAACAAGAGCGACGTCTTGCGAGCATGCAGAGCGATCGTTTCGAGCGTTGGCGCTGGACCCAGCCGGATTGGAAGAAAGAACGCGGCTACAGGAAATACCTGGAAGCCGCCGAAGAAATGCTTGCCTTGACCAGTACGGTGAATGCTCCCTGGAAGCTGGTGGAAGCTCACAACCGCAGATTCCGGCGAGTGAAGATCTTTGAACACTTGATCGGCGCGCTCTCCGGCCATCTGTCCCGGCACGGTAAGGGTCTGGAGGCAACAGGATCTTCGATGCCGCCAGCGGAAACCATTGACGAGGGAGTTCGGAGTCGAGGGCTTCACATCGAGGTCGACTCCATATCCTCGGTGCTGGATCGGTCCGATCTGAGCAAGCATCTGGATCGGGAAAACTATGAGAAGCAGCTTTCCAGACTGCAGCTACGCCTGCGAGATCTGGAGTTCGAGTGTTACGGGCGGCGGGTCGCGAGTGTCGTGGTTTATGAAGGTTGGGACGCGGCGGGCAAGGGTGGCAATATCAAGCGCCTGACCCAGGAACTGGACCCGAGAGGCTACGAGGTGGTTCCGATCACCGCGCCGACCTTCGAAGAAAAGACCCACCACTATCTGTGGCGCTTCTGGCGACAACTGCCCAAGGCCGGCCACATGACCATTTTCGACAGAAGCTGGTACGGCCGGGTTCTGGTTGAACGGGTAGAGGGATTTGCCAGCGAGGAAGAATGGCGGCGCGCCTACCAGGAAATCAACGAGTTCGAAAGGCACCTCACTGTCGCGGGTGTGGTCTGCGTCAAGTTCTGGCTTCATCTAAGCCCGGAGGAGCAGTTGCGCCGCTTCCAGTCTCGGGAATGCACTCCGCACAAGCGATTCAAATTGACCTCGGAAGACTGGAGGAATCGGACACGATGGAATGACTATCGAAGGGCCGTCACGGAGATGATCGAGCGGACCAGCACTCCCTACGCTCCCTGGACGGTTGTGGAGGCGGAGGACAAGCTCTGGGCCCGCGTGAAGACACTGTCCACGCTGGTTAGCACCCTGGAGAAACGCCTCGGGGTTTAAACCACTTCTGAAATTGAACGAAGGAGCAAGACGAGTGAATTCACGAGTGACAGGCTCGACGAGAGGGGGCCATCGACCCTTTGGTCTACGAGGTTGGCAGTTTCTCGTGAACCACGACAGGACCTACCTGGCTCAAGCGGCAGAGCGGTCGATCAAGGAAGCGCCGGGTTTTGACGTGACCCACCTGGAGTTTCCCAATATGGCCATGCAGTTGCCCTACGCCTACACCAGCTCACCGGTGCCACCCTGTGCGAACTGGGTATTGTGTGGGCAGACCTTCAGAGACTTTCCCAAGCTGGCTGGCCACCGCGACTTGCACAGCCGGGGAGCAGTCTCGACTCCGGAGGATCGAAGCCGCAATCTGTCTTACATGAAGGACCTCTTCGGCAAGGTCAAGGCTTCCGGTCTCGGAGTCATGGCCTGGCACCATGTTCGCCGGGATCTTCCCGACGAGCTCGCTCAGGAATACCCGGAGTCGGCTACGGGGGATCCGAGATTTCTGCAGGACTGGGAGGAGGCCACGCTGACCGAGTTTTTCGAGGTGGCGCCGGAAGTCGACATGCTGGTTGTAACCTCGCTGACGGAAACTCCCGGGGTCCTGGAAATGCCCGACCGGACTCACCAGGTGGCTCGGCTGGTCGGTGTTTTCGGAGCCATGGAGCGGGCCTGTCGCAGGGCCGGGAAGACGCTGATCATTCGTGACTGGGGAGCCGTGGGTAAGAATCAACGGCAGGGAGCCATCTTCAAGGAGGCGATGGAGAGACTTCCCGGGGACGTCTGGATTCACATCAAGAACGTAGTGCTCGACTTCGTCACCAATGCCGAAATTCCCCATCCCAATCTCAACGCCTACCCGGACCGACCCATGATCGTCGAGTTCGACGTGTACGGGGAGTACTACGGCCGGGCCGACATACCCTATGTGGACCCGGGGCACTTCTGCGAGCGACTGGATGGGCTCTATGCCCTGCAGCCCAGCGGGGTGACCGCGCGCATCGCCTATGAGTCCGGGAGAGAGTGGCGTCGTTATCGAACCATCTTCGATTCGCCCAATGCCGCCAACGTCGTGGCCTTCTCCCGCTGGGCCTCAGACGCCGGACGGAATCGACCCATCGGGGAATGGCTGGACTTTCTGGCTCCTTCCCGGCGTTGGCAGACCTACACCTGGGAGTGGTTGGCGGACCGTTATGGCATCGAAGCCGGTCCCCTGCTGGCCCGGGTCTTCGAGCGAACCCCGCAAATCGTGCATGGGATCTTCGCTCCGCTGTGGTGCGGCTACTGGCACCCGTTCAGCGTCATGGAGCATACGACCCTGCCGTGGCCGCCCACCCGTCTTGAGGATCACGGATCCGTGCCCTGGGATCCTCCCCCGGACATTCTCGAGGTCACCGGAGGGCTGGGCGACAATGACTTTTCCAGAGTGGTGGACTGGATGCCGCCGGGGACGGCCGTCGAGGCCATTGGTTGGTGTCAGTTGGTCTCCCGGAAGGAGGAGGGACTCCGCCTGGCTCGGCTTTGTTCGGAGGAAGTCTCGCTTGAGGGCCGAGCGGTCTTGTCTCCCGAGGACTATGCGGACCTTGACCTGTTGTTCCGGCAACTGGCGGCGGTCTGCCGGGCCGATGTCCTGACCGGCAGGATTCTGGCTGCCTCCCGTGGCCCCCGGAAAGAATCAACTGTTCTTGCGGACTTGTCCTTGTCTTCCCTGAGTGAGGAAGCGGAGCAGATGGCGGGTGAAATCCGCCGTGACTTCGGAGCGGAATTCTTTGGGGAATTGGCGCTGCGCGTGGAGGCCTGGGGACGCTGGGCCAGGGAGGAGGCATCCGCCAAGAGCGAATAGGGAACGTTGTTCTGTGTTTTTGTGCCTTTTGTGGCCATTCCCGGCGAAGTTCCCGCTGCCGAATTTTGCAATTGGCTCAGGGCGTATTCCGCTTATCGCGACCCGCCGTCAAGGGCTGCAAGGCCGCGATCGTAGATGTCCAGCACCCGCTTTCGTTCCTCGGAGGTGGCGAAGAGCGCCTCGTCGGCCACTGTAGCCCTCGCCTCCTGCATCTCTTTCCGCAGATGGTCCACCGCGGCGGGCTTCCGGATCGATTTCCCGTCCACCTCGAGATAGATCGCCGAGGTGTGCCCGAAGATGGGCAA
>JAPPFQ010000475.1:3494-10639 GCA_028875135.1 Acidobacteriota bacterium | reverse complement strand
ACCCGCACCAGGGGCCGCGCCAGCCGTCCTGCAGCCCGCTATACTTCGCCCGGGCTCGCCATCCGGTAGCCGACCGCGCGTACGGTAACGATGTATGCAGAACTGTCGGCATCATCGCCGAGCTTGCGGCGCAGCCTCTTCACATAGGTGCGAACCAGGCGAGGGTCGCCCTGCTCCCGCTTGCTCCACACCTGGCGCAGCAACGTATCGTAGGTGACGACCCGTCCCGCGTTGACCGAGAGAACACTGAGCAAGTCGAATTCGGTGGCTGTCAACTCCAGCGGATTGCCGGCAAACGCCACCCGGCGTCCCGCGTAGTCGATCGCCAACTCCCCCAGCCTGAAGGGTTCGGGCGGCTCGGCAACTCTGCGCAGGACCGCCTGGACCCTGGCCACCAGCTCCGTCGGCGAAAAGGGCTTGACGACGTAATCGGCAGCCCCCTTCTGCAGGGCCCTGGCGATGGTCTCGTCCCTTCCGTAGCCGGAGATGAAGACGACCGGCAGATCGGCCATCTCGGGAACGGCTTCCATCAACTCGATGCCGTCCGTCCCGGGCAGCATCAGGTCCAGCAGCACCAATTGGGGCTTCTTGGCATTGATCAGACGGGACACCTCCTGGGGGTTGCCCGTCACGAAGGGTGTGTAGCCCGCGGCCGACAGAGCGTCCCTGACCAGGCGGAGCGTCAGCGGGTCGTCGTCCACCACCAGGATGGGTGTCTCCTCCCGGCCTTCCCGAGGCGAGCGCGCGGACCTCCGGCCGAAGCCGGCAGTGGCCCGGCTGGAGGTCTCCTCGGCCACCGGAATCGTGAAGGTGAACCTTGCGCCCATGCCTGCTCCCCCGCTCTCGGCCCGGATGCGCCCCCCGTGGGCTTCCACCAGCCCCTTGCAGATGGACAGCCCCAGACCCGACCCCCTGATCCCGCCTTCGCTGTCTCCCACGCGCGAATGCTTGCGGAACAGGTGCGGCAACTGCTCCGGCGCAATGCCTCGGCCTTCATCCGAAACCGAGATCGCCACGTAAACCCCATCCCGTACGGCCGAGATCCGGATGGGAAGCATCTGGGGAGAATACCTCGCCGCATTGGAAAAGAGGTTGTTGAGAACCTGGACCATGCGATTCCGGTCGGCCAGCACCCGGGGCAGATCCGGCTCCAGGTCGATCAGTATGGTGTGCCGGCCCCCTCCGCTCAGGAAGGTGTTCCTGGCCTCGTCCACCAGTTCGGCCACCTCTTCCGGCTCAGGCGCTACCGACAGGGTGCCCGCTTCGATACGTCCCGCATCCAGCAGATCGCTGATCAGGCCCCGCATATGATCGGCCTGTTCTTCGATGATGCGGAAAAACTGCAGTATCTCGGCCAGGTCCGGGGCTGGAGAGGCATCCAGGACAGTGACGGCCGAGCCCTTGATGGAGGTCAGCGGCGCTCGCAATTCGTGGCTTACCAGGCTCAGAAACTCGGCCCGCGACCGCTCCAGTTCCTCCAGCGGCGCCATGTCCTGTACGACGATCACCACCGACTCCACCGCGCCGTCCTCGGAATGGATGGGCGTGGCGTTGACCAACGTGGTGACGCTCCCACCGCCGGGAACTTCAAACACGGTCTCACTGGCACGCAGCGTCGTAGCCCGGCTCAGCACCTGCGCCACGGGATACTCTTCCAATGAGAATTCCCGTCCGTCGGCGCACCGGCAATTCATAACCTCCAACAACTGCTCTACGGACTTGCCTTCCGGGCTCAAATTCTCGACAATTCGCCTCGCCTCCCGATTGATCAACACCAGCCGACCGGTCCTGGCATCGAAAACCGCAACGCCCACCGGCGAGGTGTCAACCAGGGCCTCCAGATCGGCCCGGGCCCGATGCTCGTCGCGGTAAGTGCGCGCGTTGGCGATCGCCGTGGCCGCCTGGGCGGCGAACAACACCAGAACGTCCTCGTCCTCGCTGGAAAACTTCCGTCCTCCGGCCTTGCCGGCCAGAAAGAAGATGCCGACATTCACCCCCCGATGATGCATCGGCGTTCCCAGGGCGGTCTTGGGCAGGAACGGGTGCCGGGAAAGACCAAGCGACCGGACGTAGCCATGCATGTCCGCTGATCTCAGCGCACCCTCGAGGTCGCGGAGATGTTCGAACAACCGCGGGCCGTCGGCCCATCCCAGCATCTGGCGGTGCCCTTCCTCAGTGAAGCCGGAAGAAACGACTTCCTCCACCTGTCCCGAGCTGCCGACGGTCGCAATCACCCCATAACGGGTGCCGATCAGCGAGCGGGCGCTTTCCACGATCTCGGACAAGACCGTGTCGAGTTCAAGGCTTGCGCTGACGCGCAGGCTGGCGGCGCTCAGCTTGGAGATGCGGTCCCGCAGCATCTCGATCTCCTGCATCAGTTCGTCGCGACTCTTCAATTCCCTAGCCTCCTTGAACCCCGGATTCAAATCCGGCTTCAAGCCGTCCCGCCACGCCTCGACGCAGAAGCCGGAGTCCGGACAGGCCAAGCTCGCCAGGCGCCAACCTCGCAATCCAGACCCATGAATTCATGATAATAACACTAATAGCGGCAGAGGTATTCACACTATTGACACGTAGATCTTCTGCGCAACCAGCCTGTTTTCATTGGAGCAGGGGAACGTTGTCGAACAACGGGAAACACCAGATGGGGCAAACCTGAAGTCCCCGGAAATGGCCGGAAGGACTCGTTACCGAGTAATGTGACAGGGATTACTGCCAGCCGGAACCGTTCATCAGGACCCGATGGATTACGCTGGTTTCAGGATTGGAGGAGGTCGGCATCAACCTTCTCCCCTTCCGGACGGGGTGACTCGGCTCACCCAACCCGCGGATACGATTCAATGCAAAGAGGGCGAAAGGTGCGGCCACTCCGGGGACGGCTGGAGCCGACAAACACCAGTCACTGACAGCAGAATACAGTATACCACATATCATTGAGAACCCACCCGCATCCCCCGTCGCTTCAGGTATACTGGACGCCATTCGCCCATCGTAACGGACTCGTCGAGGAGATACCATGATCTCGCGTATTCCCATCCTGGCGGCCCTTGCCGCCCTCTCGCTTGGCTTGGGTTGTCATTCGTCCACCACGGAGCAGCCGGGCACCGTCGACGCCCTGGACGACTTCGAGAAGGACTTTTTCGTTGCCTTTGGAGATCCGGCCTCGTGGAGGGCCGAGGACGGCGTGTTCAAGTGCACCGGCACCCCCAACGGGTACATCTGCTCCCGGAAGTCCTACTCCAACTACGTTCTGACGCTGGAGTTCCGCTTCCCCGAGCAGGCCGGCAACAGTGGCGTGTTCCACTACATCTCCGGAGAGCACAAGGTCTGGCCGGCCTGCGTGGAGGTCCAGGGCCTCTACCAGCGGCTGGCCCAGATCTTTCCCCTGGGGGGCGCCGAGGGTCCCCGAAGCGACGGCGACGAGGAGGCGCGCACCCGGGCCCGCAAGCCCCACACCGAATGGAACCGGCTCGAGATCACCTCGAGGGACGGCGTGATCGGCGCCAGCCTCAACGGCGTCTTCATCGGCGAGAGCGGCCCCTATCCCGTCCGCCGGGGACCGATCGGTCTCCAGTCGGAAGGGGCGCCGGTGCACTTCCGCAATATCGGGATCCGGGAGTTGTGAGAAAGGGATTTCAGGCCAGCAGCGCTTTCACCACGCGGGCGGGTTCGACGCCGGTGAGCTTGGCGTCCAGGCCCTGGTGGCGGTAGGTGAAGCGCTCGTGGTCGATGCCGAACAGGTGCAGGATGGTGGCCTGGTAGTCCCGAATGTGGACGGGGTCCTTGACGATGTTGTAGGAGAAGTCGTCGGTCTCCCCGTGAACCACGCCGCCCTTGACGCCGGCCCCGGCCATCCACAGGCTGTAGCAGCGGGGGTGGTGGTCGCGTCCGTAGTTGGTGGGTGTCAACTCACCCTGGGAGTAGATGGTGCGGCCGAATTCCCCGCCCCAGATCACCAGGGTGTCTTCGAAGAGTCCCCGCTCCTTGAGATCCTGAATCAAGGCCCATGAAGCCTTGTCGACATCGCGGGCCTGAGCCGGGAGCACTTCGGGCGCGGAGGAGTGCACGTCCCAACCGCGGTGGTAGATCTGCACGAAGCGCACGCCCCGCTCCACCAACCGGCGGGCCATCAGGGCTGCGTTCTGGAACTTGCCGGGCTGCCTGGCCTCCTCCCCCCAGCGCTTGAAGGTGCTCTCCGGCTCGCCGGAAAGGTCGCTCATCTCCGGCACCGAGGTCTGCATGCGGAAGGCCATCTCGTACTGCTCGATGCGGGCCAGGGTTTCCGGGTTCCCCACTTCCTGGTGCCGCATCCGGTTGAGTTCCCCGAGCCCGTCCAGCATCTTGCGCCGCACCTCTCGGGAAACGCCCCCGGGATCCTTCAGATAGAGCACGGGCTCGTCCCCACCGCGCAGCCCTACGCCGGCGTATTTCGGGGACAGGAATCCCGAACTCCACAGTTTGGCCGAGATGGCTTGAACCCCTGCCTTGGGGTGGCTCTTCTCGGCGTTCATCACCACAAAGGTGGGGAGGTCCCGGTTCATGCTTCCCAGACCGTAGGCGATCCAGGAGCCGATGCAGGGCCGTCCGGGAATCTGCCGGCCCGTCTGGATGAAGGTGATGGCCGGCTCGTGATTGATGGCCTCGGTGTGCATGGAGCGGATGATGGCGATGTCGTCCACCATCCGGGCCGTGTAGGGCAGCAGCTCGGAGATCCAGGCGCCGCTGCCGCCATGCTGTTTGAAACTAAAGACGGAGGGGGCAATGGGAAAGCGCGCCTGGCCCGAGGTCATGGTGGTCAGGCGCTGCCCGCGGCGCACCGACTCCGGGAGGTCCTTGTCGTACCATTCCCTCATTTTGGGCTTATAGTCCAACAAGTCCATCTGCGGCGGCGCCCCCATCATGTGCAGGTAGATGCAGCGCTTGGCCTTGGGGGCAAAGTGCGGCAGGTGGGCCAGCCCGCCAACCGCATCGCCCCCGCTGCCGGTGGCCAGGAGATCTTCGGCCAGAAGGCTGCCCAGGGCGATTCCGGCGATTCCCCTGGCTCCCCGAAGGAAGAAATGACGCCTGGTTTCCGTCAGGATGGCTTCCTGGTGTGGATGCATCTCGAATCCCTCCCATTCGATGACGGGGTCCGGAGGCCGGGAGGCTCCCGGGGCTCCGGTCGCCCTCGCGCCCCTACTTGTTCAGGACCTCGTCCAGGTTCATCAACTGGCTGGTCAGCATGGTCCAGGCGGCCGACTCGGCCGGCGGCAGCGCCTCGTCGGGCGCCGACTCTCCGGTTGCCAGCAGCTTCCCGGCCTCGCGAGTGTTTGAACCGTAATGCTCGACAAACTGCCGGTAGGTCCGGCGGGCCACGGCCCGTTCTACCGCATTCAGTTCGCGAGCCATCAGCCGGGTGGTGATGAAGTCCAAGCGCCGGTCAAAGTCGGCTCCGGCGTCGCGCATGGCTCGCTGAGCCAGGTAGCGGGCGGCTTCCACGAACTGGGTGTCGTTCATGGTGACCAGCGCCTGCAGCGGCGTATTGGTCCGCTCCCGGCGCACGGTGGCGTGCTCGCGGGTAGGGGCGTTGAAGATCTCCATGGAAGCCGGCGGCGCCGAGCGTTTCCAGAAGGTGTAGAGGCTGCGGCGGTAGAGCTTGGAGCCGCTGTCCGGCTGGTAGATCCGGGTGTTGCTGGTGGGCATGGCCACCCGCTTCCAGACTCCTTCCGGCTGGTAGGGCCTGACGCTGGGACCCCCGATCTTGCGAACCAGCAGTCCGCTGGCCGCCAGGGCGTAGTCCCGGATCATCTCGCCGTCCATGCGGAAGCTGGGCCCGCGGGACAGCAGCAGATTGCGGGGGTCCTTCTCCAGCTTTCCGGGGGTGAGCGCCGCCGCCTGGCGATAGGTCGCCGAGGTCACCAGGGTGTGAAAGAAGCGCTTGATGTCCCAGTCCGAGCGGCGAAATTCCACCGCCAGCCAGTCCAGCAGGGCCGGATGGGAGGGCCGCCTTCCCTGGGAGCCGAAGTCGTCGCTGGTTTCCACCAGCCCAATTCCGAACACTTCCTGCCAGTAGCGGTTCACCACCACCCGGGCCGTCAGCGGATTGGAGGGATCCACCAGCCAGCGGGCCAGCCCCAGCCGGTTGCGGGGCCAGGAGGCCGGCATGGGGTGCAGGGCCGAGGGCGTCCGGGCCTTCACCAGTTCGCGCGGCTGATCATAGAGACCGCGGTAGAGAACATGGGCCTCGGGTTGGCTGTCGGCTTTCTCCTGCATGACGTGAGTGATCCCGCCGCGCCGCCGCACCTCCCGCCACTCCTTCTCGATCTCCCGGGCACGGGTCATCAGGCGGCGATAGGGGTCGTCCTCAACAGCCAGGTAGTAGAGGCGCAAGGCCGACCGCTCCTCGGGGGTCAGCGCCTGGGCATTCTTGTTGCCGGCGCCTTCCAGGCTGGGCCAGAGCGAAACTACCCTGGCTTCCCGGGCCGACAGCGCGCGATTGAAGATTCTGAGATCGGCGATGCCGCCCCCTGAAAAGCTGCTCACCTCGGGAACGGCGAGGTCGCCGACCTTGGTCAGGCCCCGGCCCAGATAGAGCGGCTGGTCGTTCCGGATACTGCCCTCGACCCGGGTGAAATACTCGCTGCCCTGGGATTCGATGGTCTCGCCGTTCCAGTAGAGCGCCAGACCGGCCCGCTCTCCCGAGCCATCGTAGGTCAATACGATGTGAGTCCACTCTCCCGGAGGCAGCCGCCGGGTGTTGATGGGACGGATCTGCACCGAGCTGGCCGGTTTCTCGGGGGCCGGCTTTTCTCCCGTCAGGGTGAGGACGAGTTGCCGCGAGCGGCTGATCAGGGTCCAGCCGCGGGAGTGGTCGTCAGGGTCGGACTGACCCATCACGGCAAAAGTCCCCACCACTTTGGGCTGGTAGTACCACAGGGCGATGGAAAAGGCCGTGCCGGTGTCGAGCTCGAGGCTGGGCAACGCCGCCCAGGACTCTTCCCCGAACCGCAGCGAGCGCTGGTTCCTTGTGGGCCCCTCGCGCACCTTTGCTCCCTGCCGCAGGACGACCTTCTTTCGTTTCCCTTCAATCTCGGCGGAGGCCTTGCGGCCCAGCCGGAGCCGCAACAGCTCCGCCGATGCTTCCAGAGGCCCCTCCAGCGAGCGGT
>JAPPFQ010000475.1:0-3484 GCA_028875135.1 Acidobacteriota bacterium | reverse complement strand
CGGAGAAGGCTCCGTCGACGGAAGCGGCGCGGCTCTCGATTGCTTTCTCCACTTCAGCGGCTTCCCGGCGAAGCCGGTGCCAGCGGTCCAGGTCCTGAGCCTCGGGAACCACCAGCACCGGCGGCGGGTCGGAAATGTTGCCGTCCATCACATACTGGGTGGTGTTCCTGAAGAAGGCCGTCAAGGCGTAGAAGTCCCTCTGGGTTATGGGATCGAACTTGTGGTCGTGACAGGTGGCGCACCCCACGGTGAGTCCGAGAAAGACCAAGCCGGTGGTATCGGCCCTGTCCTTGGCGTAGATGGCCTCGTACTCCTCGGGTATGACGCCCCCCTCGTTGGTGGTGATGTTGCAGCGATGAAAGCCGGTGGCCACCAGCCGCTCCAGGCCGGGCTCGGGCAGCAGGTCGCCTGCGATCTGTTCCACCGTGAACTCGTCGAAAGGCTTGTTCCGGTTGAAGGCGCGGATCACCCAGTCGCGGTAGGGCCACATCTCCCGAAAGTTGTCGATATGGATCCCGTGGGTGTCACCGTAGCGGGCCGCATCCAGCCAGTAGCGGGCTCGATGCTCGCCCCAGTGCTTCGACTCCATGAGGCGGTCGACCAGAGCCTCGTATGCGTTTTCGGAGTCGTCGGCCAGGAACGCGGCCAGGGTTCCCGGGTCGGGAGGCAGCCCCGTCAGATCCAGGGCCAGGCGGCGGGCCAGGGTGTGCTTGTCGGCTTCGGGAGCCGGCGCCAGGCCCTCGGCTTCCAGACGAGCCAGGATGAAGCGGTCCAGCGGGTTGCGCACCCAGGAAGAGTCTTTCACCGGAGGCGGTTCAGGCGTGCCGATGGGTTTGAAGGACCAGTGCTGGTCCCAGGCGGCTCCCTGCTCGATCCACTGCCGCAGCGTTGCGATCTGTTGGCTGTTCAACGGCCTCTTGGAGTGGGAGGGCGGCATCCGCAGGGCCGGCTGGGAATGGGAGATGCGCTGGTAGAGCAGGCTCGATTCGGGGTCGCCCGGGACGATCAGGCTTCCGCCGGGCCTCTTCGAAAAGGCTCCCTCCCGCGTATCCAGCCGAAGGTCCACCATCCGGGTGGCCGCATCGGGACCGTGGCATTCGAAGCAGTGGTTGGAAAGGATGGGACGAACGTCCCGCTGGAAGTCGACGTTGGCTGCGCCCGATGGAGGCGGCTCGGCCGTGGAGCGGTCCACTCCCGGCAGCATCACCGCCGCTATGGCAACAACGGCACCCGCAACGACCCTCACCGGCTTGCCTCCTACAAAGACGTGGGTTCCGGCATTTTAGCCGATTCCCGTGCAAAATCTCCAGACCTGCTGTTGGGCCGGCCCGGGGTTAGTGGACCTTCTCCGGACTCATGATCTGCTCCAGGACGTCCATGCCCACCTGCCGGCTCCAGGCCGCGGTCAAGCGGTCGAACAGCGGCCCCGGCTTCCCGTCCCCGATGGTCAGCCCGTTCACCCTGGTGACCGGACCGATGCCGTAGGGAGTCGTTGCCAGGAAGGCCTCGTCGGCATTCACCACGTCGTGAACCTGCAGATTCTTCTCGATGAAGGGAATCTGCAGCTCCTGGCACAGCTCGCTCACGTTGAGCAGGCTGACGCCTCCCAGGATGTTGCGGCTGGTGGGCGACAGCACCCTTCCGTTCTTGGCGATCAGGAAGTTGGCGCCGCTGGCCTCGCTGATGTTTCCGTCCAGGTCGAGCAGCACGGTGATGGCGTTGGGATCCACCAGGCGGGCTTCCTGCTCCGCCAGCCACCAGTGCAGCCGGCTGCGGTTCTTGACCTTGGGATCGAGGCATTCGGGGGGAACGTGCCGAATGGAGGGAATGACCACGTGGGCCCCCTCCCGAAACAGCGGCTGCCAGGTGGCGAACTGCATGGGATAGGTGTGGATGCAGAAGGTCGGCGCCTTGTGCACGGCCCCCTCGGGCAGTCCGCCGTAGACGGCATTCTCCCCGGGGGTGATGAAGTAGACGATGGCCAGGTCGTCCGATTGGCCGATTCCCTGCAGGTTGTGCTCCAGCAACTCCAGGGTGACCTCGCGGGTCTCCTCCTGAGTCAGGAGCGGCTGGATGCGGGCGTACTTGCAGGATGCGTAGAAGCGGGTCAAGTGGTCGTCCAGGCGAAAGGGTGCGTGGCGGTAGGTCCGGACCAGGTCGGTCACGGTGGCCCCCAGGATGATGCCCCAGTCGTAGTAGGCAATCCTGGCTTGAGAAGCCGGAACGATGGCGTCTCGAAAGTAGACGACGGGTTCGAAAGCCGGCATGGTGTCCTCACTTTCTCACTCAGCAGCGCTGATTGGTTAGTCGGATAGCTTCGACTATTGTCTCATAGAAATGGGCGGGATGAATCCCCCAAACCCGGTCAGTAGCTGAGAAAGCCGCCGTCCACGATCAGCGTGGCTCCGTGTACGAAGCTGGCGTCGTCGGAGGCCAGAAAGGCGGCGGCGCCCCCGATCTCCTCCGGAAGCCCGCGGCGGGCCAGCGGGGTTTTTCGAACATAGGTGCGGTCCACCCCCAGGTCCTCCAATTCCTGGCCAAGCTCCTGGTTCTTCTCGACCACGATGTCGCCCGGCGCGATCCCCACCACCCGGATGCCGTGGGAGGACAGCTCCAGGGCCATGGCCTTGGTCAGCCCCTCCATCCCTCCCTTGCTGGCGCAGTAGGCAGCCGCCCAGCTCTGGGCCGCATAGGCCCCTACCGAGGAGATGTTGATGATGACGCCCTTCCCCCGGGAGGCCATGTGGCGGGCGGCGAGCTGGGAGCAGAGAAAGGTCCCCTTCAGGTTCACGTCCAGGATGTTGTCCCAGGCCTCCTCCGAACACTCCAGAAAAGGAGTGAGCGCGGGCAATCCGGTAACGGCGGCGTTGTTGACCAGGATATCGATCTGCCCGTAGTGGCGCAGCGTCTCCCCGAACAGCCGCTCCACCTGAGACCGGGATGAGACGTCACAGGACAGGGCCCGGCCGCCCAGCTCTGCCGCCGTTCGTTCGGCCACTTCCAGGCGGCGTTGAGCCAGCATCAGGCGGGCCCCCTCGCGGGCGAAGCACCTGGCGATCCCCTTGCCGATACCGGTGCCTCCACCGGTGATGATGGCCACTCTGTCCTTCAGTTTCATGGATTTCCCTCCAGCCACCTTTGCTTGGGTTGCGGCGGGTGCTGTTGCATCTCCAATGGCGGCTTCCCGATCCTCAGGCTTCGGAAGCCAGAGCCGCGATGTTCTCGCCCGGGTAGATTCGGGGCGTGGCTCGCATCAGCATCAGCACACCCTCGGCTGGGGCCGTGATCTCCTCGACAATTCTGCCGTCCAGGCTGCGGATGATGCCCAGCAGGTCTCCCCGGCGCACTCGCGCACCGATCTCCAGGGCGGCGAAAAACAATCCGCCCTGCCGGCACTTGATGGCCACGTCCATGTCTCCGGATCCCCCCAGCAGCCAGGGCCGATAGTCCGGGGGTAGCCCGGCGCCCTCCAATACCGTCATGT
>JAPPFQ010000446.1:5187-10646 GCA_028875135.1 Acidobacteriota bacterium | reverse complement strand
TGGTGACAAAGACCTTGCAATGGGTTCAACGGGGGATGGCAGCCGACCCGCACTCACCAACCTGGTGCTGATGGGAATGGGCGAGCCCCTTCTCAATCTCGACAGTGTCCTCAAGTCCCTGATCATCCTGGCCGATCCCGGAGGATTGGCTCTTTCTCCACGCAGGATCACACTGTCGACGGTGGGGCTGGTGCCCCAGTTGAGGAAACTGGCCCGGGCACCCGTAGTACCCAACCTGGCCATCTCGCTTTCCGCCACCACCGATGAGGTTCGTGACCGGCTGATGCCCGTCAACCGAAGGTATCCCATTGAGGCTGTCCTGCAGGCCTGCGCCGATTATCCTCTGAAAGGAAACCAGCGGGTGACCTTCGAGTATGTCCTCATGGACGGAGTCAATGACAGCGACGACGATGCCCGGCGGCTGGTCAAACTGCTGGCCCCCCTTCGCTCGAAGGTCAACCTGCTTCCACTGAACCCCGGCAATGCCAACGGCTTGAAACCCTCACCCCCCGATCGGGTCATCCGCTTTCGGGAGATCCTCGCCGGCAAGAGCCTGCCGGCCTATGTCCGGAAACCGAGAGGAATGGATATCTTTGCCGCCTGCGGCCAACTGCACCTGGCGGCCGATCAATCGTCCCGCACCACCCGCACCTCGCGGCTGGACACCAACCGGTAGCGCACCCGGCGCCACACGATGGTGGAGGTAAACAGGGAGGCTGCAAGATTGCAGGCGGTCAGCGTCGCCGCCAGCGGCCCCAGAAACAGGTATCCCCAAAAGTCTCGCTTGAGCCTCTCCCGCTGCTCGGGGCGGATCCGGCGGATCATTCTCCAGCGGAACAGACCGCGAACGGCGCCCAGAAACCAGACCATCCCCAACAAGAGCAGCAGCGGGGCGCCCTGCAGCCAGCCGATATCGATTGCTCCCCCCACCCCAAGGGCCGAGGCCAGCAACTCCCCCACCGTCCACCACCAGAACAGCACGAAGGGCCACTCCGAGAGCAGCGCCAGCTTCCAGCGGCCCGGCGAGTAGACCTTGGTAATGATGATTTGGCGTGTAGACCATTCCAGCAGCTCTCTCCAGGTACAGTCCCCATGGGAGGCCACCAGACACCGAGGTTGAAAGTGGACCCGCAGGCCCGCCGCATTTACCGCCTCCGTGAGGGAATAGTCGTCACTGATGGACTGTCGCCAAAAAGCCGGGACGTCGATTGCCGCAAAGGTCGACCGCCGGATGGCCATCGAGCCCCCCCAGGCGAAGTTGTGACGGTGCTCCCCCAGCAGCGTGGCTATGGAGCTGTTCCAGGTGGCCCGCAAGAGGCTGGCCAGGTTTCCCCTGCGCGGGAAGAACCACCGGTATCCGGTGGAGGCTCCCACTTGCGGGTCCCCCAGGGGCGCCAGGAGGTCCCGCAGCCAATGGCGGTGCGGCCTTCCGTCCGAGTCTGCGAAAACCAGGACCTCCGAACCCGGATCCACCTGGTCCAGCGCCCTCAGGAGGCTGTGTACCTTCTCTCCCCGCTGGTCCGAGAGCCCGGACACCACGAACTTGACCCGCCGGCCGGGAAATTTCCGGGCCGCCCGGCGCAGGTCCGCCAGCGAGGGATCGGACTCGGTGGAGGTCACGAAAATGACCTCGCAGTCTTCAAATTCCTGGTCCAGGATGGCCTCCATGTTCTCCTGCAACTCGAAATCGGTCCCCTTGCAGGGAACGATCACGGAAGCCGGAGGCGTCCAGGCAAGGGGTGTTTGTGACAACTGGCGGTCGAGATAGCGCTGGTAGCTCAGGCTGTGCAGTGCGCCGAGCAAGCCCTTGAGGAGAACCACGCCGGCAAGAAGGAGGAAAAGCAAGTCCATGAAGGGGAAACTGCGGCCTCGGCTTGGGGAGACGAGGCTACTCCCAGCGAAACACCTTCACCGCCGCCCAGACCGAGACGATGCTCCACAGTGCCAGACCGGCCAACTGGAGCCAGAGAGTCGGAAGAGTCGAACCTTCCAGCACAATGCTTCGCATGCCGTCGGCCAGGTAGGTCAGGGGGAAGAATTCGGTGACCAGCCGAACCGGCTCCGGCAGATTGGAGCGGCTGAAGAAAACCCCCGAAAGGAGCATCATGGGAAGCGAAACCACGTTGGCCAGGGGGACGACCTGATCTTCCGTCCTGGCGATCCCGGCCAGGAAGAAGCCGATGGCCAGGAACACGGCTCCGCCCAACAGACCCATGGCGAAAAGATCCAGCAGACTTCCCAGGAACTGCAGGTCGAAGAAGACAATCCCCACCCCTACCAGGACAACGATCTGGGCCAGCAAGACCATCAGCCGCATGGCCACCTGGGCTGCGATGAAGTCCTGGGGTCTCATGGGAGTCACCGACAGGCGGCGAAGGACCCCCCGCTTTCGAAGCGCAACGAATCCGAAGGCCACCCCGAAAATGCCACTCTGCATGATGGCCAGGGACAGCACCCCGGGAAGCAGGAAGTCGATATAGCTGGAGCGGCGGCTGGCGACCGATTGAAGGGTCATGGGGACTCGACCGGGCGCCCTATGCATCCTGAAAGTCTCATCGTCCAGCACCTTGCGCAGGATGAGCAGCCCCAACTGGGTTTCCTCGGGCGTGCCGTCATTGACCAGAACCCTCAGTTCCTTCCCGCTGGCGGCATGGAACTGCTCAGGAAGGACAAGAACCAGGTGACGTCTCCCGGCCTTGAGCTGCTCCAGCTCGGAGCTTTCCGTTCCCCGGGTAACCCGCACCGTCTGTACTTCCCCGAGCCTCCCGACGAGCCCGCCGGCCGGCTCGGCCTTCCCACCGGCCACTCCGATCTGAACTGTTCCCAATCCCTCGAAACTGACGAATCCGAACAGAAAGACCATAAAGAGCGGCAGCAACATGGTCCAGATGATGGCTTCCTTCTGTCGGGTGAACATCTTCAGGGAAGCCACCGTCAATTTCCACTGAAGCCTCATTGGGGGTTATTCCTCCTGCAAGGCGTGGCCGGTGAGGTGGAGAAAGACGTCTTCCAGGTTGGCCAGCCGTTCCACTCGTTCCTTCTTGAATCCGGATGCCAGGAGATTGCCGATGAGCTTTTGGGGAGGGGCGTCGGCAACGATCCTGCCCCGGTCCATGATGGCCACTCGATCGCACAACTCCTCGGCCTCTTCCATGTAATGGGTCGTCAGGACCACCGTCTTCCCCTCGGAACGGATTCTGCGGATGACCCCCCAGAGGTGTCTTCGAGCCTGAGGGTCCAGTCCGGTGGTGGGCTCGTCCAGAAATATCAGCAGCGGATCGTTCACCAGGGCCGCGGCGACGGAAAAACGCTGCTGCTGCCCCCCCGAGAGCTGCTCCACCTGAGCCTTGGCGCGATCCTGCAGATCCACATCGCCCAACAGTTCCAAGGGATCGACCACCCGGCCGTAGAGTTCTCCCAACAAGAGCAGCAACTCCCTCAGATTGAGCTTCTCGAAAAAGGAAGTCGACTGGAGCTGAACGCCAATCCGCTGCTGAACCTGCCGGGGGTGCCTGCGGACGTCCAGCCCATCCAGAGTGACTGTTCCGGAATCGATGGGCCTCAGCGTTTCAATCATTTCCAGAGTGGAGGTCTTTCCGGCGCCGTTGGGACCGAGGATGCCGAAGATTTCCTGGCGGCGGACCGAAAAGCTGACCCGATCGACGGCCACCAGGTCTCCATAACTCTTGCACAGGTTGTCGACAGCCAGAATCACGGAGGACACTTGTCTGGAATACCCATGTTTCGCCCCGTATGAGCCGCCTCGTCGTATGGGACGGCGGCGCGCCTAGGCAAAAAGTGAATAGTGGTCAGTGGTTAGTGGATAGTTATTTAATCGACACGCAAAGCGTCTTGTCGGTGTCGGAACCGTCCTTCCCATAAGCTCGATCAGTTCATCAGGCATTTGCCCGCTCCCGAAGCCCTCGGCTGACCACTCTTCACTCTCCACTCTCCACTTCAGGGATTTGAGCGGCCATTGCCCTCTTACCGACCCTGTTGTATTTTAGTCGAAGGCGCGGGGACCCTGTCCGCAAGCCTGAACCCGAAGCAACAAAACGGACCGCGCCGTTTCCCAAAATCGGAATTCCCATGAAACGCTTGCTTGCCCTCCTGGTTGTCTTGATGGCGTCACTGTCCCTGGGATGGTTGGCGGCGGCGATCATGCAGCCGCGGGTCCACGCCTTGGGCGCCTGGCCTGAAGATCGCCCGCTTGCCTACCCCAAGGCCAGAAAAGCCGACCTGGTCGACCGCTACCACGGCATCGATGTCCCGGACCCCTATCGCTGGCTCGAAATCCCCGATTCGGAAGAGACCCGTTCCTGGATTCAGGCCCAGAATGCGCTGACTTTCCGCTACCTCGGCAAGATTTCCCAGCGGGCGCCAATCAGGAGAAAGCTGGAGCGGCTGTGGAACTACGAACGCTACAGCGTGCCTCGCAAGGAAGGCGGCCGCTACTTCTACCGCAAAAACGACGGTCTGCAGAACCAGAGCGTGCTCTACACGGTGGCCGGCCTGACCGCAAAGCCGCGGGTGCTGCTGGACCCCAACCGGCTGTCCGACAAGGGGACCATCGCCCTGGCCAACTACTCCATCAGTCCTGATGGCCGTTTCATGGCCTACGGTCTCTCAACCTCCGGTTCGGATTGGATGGAATGGAAGATTCGAGAGGTCTCGACAGGCAAGGACTTGAAAGAGAAGCTGCGTTGGATCAAGTTCTCCGGAGCCTCATGGGGCCGCGACAATCGGGGATTCTACTACAGCCGCTACGACGAACCCAAGGGAACTCCCGGTGCGACGGACACCCACTACAATCAGAAACTCTACTACCATCGGATCGGCAGGCCCCAGTCCGAGGACGTGCTGGTCTATGAGCGTCCCGACCGGAAGGAATGGGGCTTCAGTCCCCGGGTCACCGAAGACGGGAAGTACCTGGTCATTCACGTCTGGAAGGGAACCGACAGGCGGAATCGTGTCTACATCCGGTCCCTTGAGAACGCGGCCTCGAAGGTCGTTCCCCTGCTGGATGATTTCGACGCCTCCTACAGATTCATCGGCAACGACGGCTCCCTCTTCTGGTTCCGCACCGACCTGGAGGCCCCGCGCGGGCGAGTGATTGAGGTGGATATCCAAAGGCCGGGGCGCTCAAACTGGAGGGAAGTCATACCAGAATCGGCCGAAACGCTGGAACAGGTGAGCCTGGTCAACCACCGGTTTATCGCCACCTACCTCAAGGACGCCTACTCCCTGGTGCGGCTCTTTGGACTCGAGGGACAGCCTGCCGGCACCATTGACCTTCCCGGCCTCGGCACGGTCTCCGGCTTCGACGGCAAGAAAGACGACTCGGAAACCTTTTTCGGTTTTGCCGGATTCACCACTCCCCTGACTATTTTCCACCAGGACCTCGAATCGGGTAAGCGGCAGCTCTTCCGGGAGCCGAGCGTCGACTTCGACGCCGGAGC